>NZ_JACJPJ010000091.1:0-85483 GCF_014696015.1 Oculatella sp. FACHB-28
TTTGCAGGACGTTATCGCAACCGCAGAAAACGGTTTGGCTTGCGCTTGAACCTGATTGCTGGCTTACTCAACTATGAATTGGCACATGCCTCTTGATTCATGCAGGAAGTCTAATAAGTAGGGTGCATCGTGATGCGTTCTACGGTTCATAGCTATGAGGTGTATGAGAAAACCAGCATCAGTCAAGGGACTGGAAGAATTAGGGCGGGTGCGTCTCTCGCCAAGTTTCTTTATGCGCGACTTCCTTTATAGCGAAATCGCTAACTTCTACAGACTTCCCAACATCCCCGAAAATCCAGATCTGGCAATCGCTGCTGGCACTCGCTTGTGCGAAGAATTGTTAGAACCTCTGCAAGCAACCTTCGGGCGCATCTCTATCCGCTCTGGTTACCGCTCTCCTCAGGTAAACAGACTGGGAAATGAGAAAGGACATAACTGTGCCAGTAATGAGTCTAACTACGCAAAGCACATTTGGGATATTCCCGACGCAAACGGCAAAATGGGGGCGATGGTCTGTATTGTCGTCAACTGGTATCTCGATCGCTATGAGCAAACAGGAGACTGGCAATCCCTAGCCTGGTGGATTCATGACCATCTTCCCTATGCTTCTATGCAATTCTTTCCTAAACTCTGTGCTTTCAACATCGGTTGGCACGAACAGCCAGAGAAAGCAATCTACAGTTACATCGAACCTAAAGGCTACCTGACAACACCAGGGATGGAAAACCATAAGGGCGATCGCACCCAACGGTATGAAGGATTTCCAACTCTAGTTTTGTAGGTTGCATGAAGCAGATAGGAGAGGATTACAAATTTATCTTCTACTTCGTCTCGTAGATAAGCTTCAAGGGTGCGGCGTTTCCGGGAAGCGGGCAAACGATAACAGCCAAATTGAATTTCATGACAGACCACTGATGCCGTTGATAAACCTCGCTGTGGTCAACTAATCGCTGAATCACCAGCGGATTAGGTTGAGGGCGTAAGGGTTCCGACAGAATGTTAGTATCCAACAGAAATCACAGAATTGTCACAAATTAACCTCGCGTCCGGGGAATTTGTCCCGCACATCTTTAAATACCTCATCTGGATCAATATCAATGTTCTCTACCTCCAAGCGGTGGCGAAATGCTGCTAGCGATCGCCCAAAATCTCCTTTTTGGGAAAACATTCGGTCGTACTCCTCTGCCGAGAGAATGACCGCAACGCGTTTACCGTGTCGGGTCAACTCAATAGGAGTTCCCTGTTCGGCTTGATCAACAAGTTCGGGGAGGCGATCGCTAGCTTGCACGATAGAATATTGAACGCTGAGGTCAGACATAGAGCGGCGATGGCTATTTGGATGGCTACCTCAATTGTATGGAGTATAGCGAAGGGCAAAAGAATCAATACATAGTCCCTGATCTGATGAGTTCTAGACAATTCCACCATTGGCGCGGATGTGTTGTCCGGTGATCCAACGGGCATCGTCTGAAACTAACATTGCTACGGCATCGGCTACATCTGTAGGTTGTCCCAGCCGTCCTAATGGAGTTTGAGCAATTAGCTGATCGACTTGGGCTTGCTCCAAAACAAGACCATCTGTGTTGGTCACACCAGGAGAAACAGTATTCACGGTGATGCCCCTTGCCCCTAGCTCCTTCGCCAATCCTGCACTAAACTGCTCGATTGCCGCTTTAGCTCCGGCATATGCGCCTCCCGTAGGAATTGCCATCACTGTCCCGCTGGTGGAGATGCTGATAATTCGACCGCCATCTGCTAAGTGTTGAGCCGCTTGTTGAAGCGCAAAGTAGACTCCGCGAGTAATGTCGAACATGCTGTCATACTCTTCGACGGTCATTTCGGCTGTGGGCTTAAAGATGTTTTTCCCAGCCGCATTGTTGACTAAGATATCTACTTTGCCAAAGTGTTCGATCGCCTTTTGAAATAGGCTCCTTACATCCTCAAGCTTTCGCACATCCACTTGAATTGCTGTTGCTTTTGCACCACTTGCCTCAACGGTTGAAACCACTTCTTCTGCTTTGTCGCGGTTGCCGCTGTAGGTGACGACGACGTTTGCCCCGTCGTGCCCTAGCCGCTGGGCGATCGCCCGTCCAATTCCCCGTGACGAACCTGTGACAATCGCAACCTTTCCTTGCAATGGCATAGAGGATTCCTTTTAGTAACTGATCATCAACCTTCATCAAGGTATACTTCCACTAACTTTTTTGGAAGTACTTACTTTTTTGTAAGTTGCTGCCAGTGTTAGACGAGAGGATGCCAATGCAGGAGGATCAATCGGATGGAACAGTATTTGTCCAGACAACTTTGAAGGTTTTGGGAGGCAAGTGGAAACTTCTGATTTTGTGGCACTTAAAGGATAATGACAGACGTTATAGCGAACTCAAGCGACTCATTCCTGAAATTACTGAGAAGATGCTAGTTCAACAACTGCGAGAATTAGAGAGCGATGGATTAGTTAACCGTACCGTTTTTTCAGAAGTGCCTCCTAAAGTGGAATACTCCTTCACCGAGTACGGCAGAAGCCTCGAACCTGTTTTGCAAACGCTCTGCAACTGGGGTGAGCGGCATTTGAAACGGTTAGAGCTTATCTAGAGCACGAGGACTGTCTCTCTGCACCAATCAGTTGTATCAAACTACTCTCATGCTGCAAAACTTGATCGTTAGCACCCAAAACCCTGAATTCACAGATCTCGGCTGCTCGAAATGAGGTTAGCGCAAACATACCTCCATTTCCCTCATCGCGCAAAGTTTCTCCAGTGTTGAATGTTGCTTCTACAGCAGCGACTTCAGGGGAGAGAATTCGACCGTAAACACCATAGTAATGTTTGGGTCGAATTCGTTCACGCCTTAGTGAGTGAGGGATAAATTCTTGAAGCTGATCTACAAAACTCACACTGAAATCATCTATTCCACTGAAGTAGTAATCTACTAATGTTCCAGTAGTCGAGAATTCTTCTGTAGAGATGTTAGATGCCTTCCTGTCAATCAATTTCCATCCATCTCTAACTTGCCTAAAAACGCTGTGTCCTGATAAGTGTTCTGAATCGTCACACCGAACTTCGTACACCACAACCACACCCCTTTCCCAGGGGCGAGTTTCAAATACACTTGCTCCCTCTCCGTTAGGACAGGCATACTCAGAACTGACCACTGCTTGAGGATCTCCCTGGAAGTCAGCAGATTCAACACGAGATGAAGCACAGCCTAAAGTTGATAACGCAAAAAGGACGAGCAAGGAAATTGCTGGCAAGCTGCTTCTCCATGTGACAAGCACAGACCGTCTAACAGGTTTAAGGTGCAGCATTTTTTCGTTAGCAACTCAGATACGACCAAATGTAGCACTTTGCTAAATTCGGTTGCGATACTTTTAAATCCTTGCCAATCTTGATCAAGTTGAAATTAACTCAGTTTTTGAAGCTTCGGAGTCAAAGCACATGGATCGAGCGGTAATCAAATTTTCCTCTGAGGACTGCGGCATTTGCCACAAGATGTCCTTTTATGATCAAAAGGTAGCAGAAGAGTTGGGGCTACAGTTTGTCAGCGTGAAGATGCAGGACACGGCAACCTACCGCAAATATCGCAAGATTTTACTCACTCAATATCCTGACAAAGCAGAAATGGGATGGCCTACCTATCTAGTCTGCGATTCACCTGAAGGAGATTTCAGGATTCTGGGTGAAGTCAAAGGCGGACATCCTAAAGGTGAGTTTCGCACAAAGCTTCAAGAAGTTTTGAGTCAGGTTGCTGCTGAGTAAAGAATACAAAACACAGAGGCTTCCGTGGGTTGGGTGAGGCGAATGCGTAACCCAACAGAATTTAGACAAACGTTAGGTTTCACGTTGTTCCACCCAACCTACGCCTACACATAAATGCTCCTGTAGGGGCGTTTCGCGAAATGCCCCTACCCAATCTGTTGTTCCTCTTTAGGGAATTGGTATTACGCGATCGCTAACAGCACCCTACCGCTAGCTACGCTCCGGCAATCTCACAAAATCTTTCAATTGCAATGCGGAATGACAAAGGAGCTATGCAGAATAGCAAAGGAGCTATGCAGAATAGCAAAGGAGCTATGCGGAACAACAAAGGAGCTATGCGGAACAACAAAGGAGCTATGCGGAATGACAAAGGAGCTATGCGGAATGACAAAGGAGCTATGCGGAATGACAAAGGAGCTATGCGGAATGACAAAGGAGCTATGCGAAACCACTGGGAGGTGTGCAAATTGGTCTCCTCAAGGGCACCTTATGTAGAACAAATCCACTCTCCTCAGGTGCACCTACCATGCCTTCCAGACGAAGCATCGACATTCTGCTTAATTCTGCCCACGTTGCGATCAACAACTCCCTCACTAATTCTCAGATTCAAGCCTATCTCAAGGAGTTTGGCTATACGCCAGAGCGGATTCAGCAGGGCAAACTGCTCTACGAAGCTGCCCTTGCTGCCCATCAACAACAGCGTGCCGACTATGGCGACCAGAGAACTGCCACTACTGCCTTGAAACAAGTTTGGGATACTGCCAAGAAAAGCTACATGCGCTATTTGAAGGTGGCACGTATTGTGTTTAAGGACAACTCCGGAGTGGCAACCCGTCTAGAACTGGAGGGCGATCGCAAAAAGAGCCTGCCCGGTTGGCTAGCCCAGGCAAACCAGTTTTACACGAACCTGCTCAACGCACCCGAATTGCTGACCCAGTTGCGTGAGTATGGCATTACCGCAGACAAGCTTCAGGCAGGGCAGGCAGAGGTGCAGGCAGTAGACACCGCTAACCTATCTCAGAAAACTGAAAAAGGCGATGCCCAAACCGCTACTCAGACAAAGGAGAAGGCGATCGCCGCTCTGCAATCGTGGATGAGTGACTTTACCCGAATTGCGCGTCTGGCATTAGAGAGCGATCGGCAGTTGTTGGAAGGGTTGGGAATTGTGGTGAAGTCGCGCAACACCAGTTCAGGAGAGAGACGTTCTGCGTAATGCATGGGTGGGACGGTGCTGCAAGTAAACCCACCAACGCATTGAGATCGCAGCTGTTACGATGCGTTACGCTATCGTTAACACGCCTTCCTTTTCCCCTAATAGCAAAGTACTACTACTATTTGGACGTTATGCCTGCTCTAAACCAAGCTTGGGAATGTGTGGCCGAATTGAGAGGTCATTCCAGTTGGATTTATGGAGTTCCAATGACTACTAGTGGAATGCTAGCCAATGTTAGCGGTAGTCAAATTCTATTTTGGAATTTAAAGACTAGAGAGATAGACGCTGTTCTTGAAGGACATACGGATATTATATGCTCTCTTAGTCTTAGTTCTGATGGTCAAACTTTGGCTAGCGGTAGTCTTGATAAGACAATTGGACTATGGAGTTTAGAAACAAAAGACTTAATTTGTACGCTTGCCAAACGCAAAGATCCAATTTATTCAGTTGCTTTCAGTCCTGATGGTAAGTTACTTGCAAGTGGAGGAGAAAATAAATACAAGACAGCAAGTGGACAAAAAACAACTATTTACCTTTGGAACATTAATCGTAAGGAACTGATTCAGACCTTTCTAGGGCATAACCTTAGAGTCAATACTCTTGCCTTCAGTCCTGACAGTCAAACCTTGGCTAGTGGAAGTAATGACGCTACGATTAGATTGTGGGATGTTGATTCAGGGAGGGAGTTGCATATTCTAGAGGGACATTCCAGCAATATCAGCACAGTTGCCTTTACTCCCGATGCTAATAGTTTAATTAGTAGCGGTGGTGGTGGTGTCAAAATTTGGAATGTACAAACTGGAGAATTACAGCAAACTTTCGCTGAGGAATTTGAATATGTCAAATGCCTTGCTGTTGATCCAACAGGTCAATTTTTGGCTTTCTCGGTACATGATGGGATTGAGATATGGAACCTGAAAGACCGTGAGAAGGTGCAATACTTGAATTTCAAGTGGCCAGTTAGCATGAACTTCAGTTTTGATGGAAAGTTGTTAGCTAGTGGAGATGCAACTGCATTTGCTGAAGGTAGTGGTTCAGTTAAAGTATGGCGTGTTCAAGAACTAGAGAGTATGCCAAATTCAACTGCCGAAAATTCTGATCGATTTGAGCTAGATGCTGAGCATCAAAAAATCGAATCTGAAGGATATTTTGACCCTGCAACCCTTGAAGATGCTAAAAGGCGGATAATTCGTTCTATTGTGCAACGGCAGGGACAAGCTGAATTTCGACATAAGTTACTAAATTCTTACGGTAATCGATGTCCTATAACTGATTGTGATGTAGATTCAGCCATCGAAGCTGCACACATAAGCCCCTATGAAGGAACTGAAACTAATCATCCAACAAATGGTTTACCGCTCAGAGCTGACATACACACTCTGTTCGATTTGCATCTACTGTCTATTCAACCAGATACTTATGATGTGGTAATTGCCCCTGAACTTACCGGTACTTGTTACCAAAATTTGGCTAGTCGAAAATTGACTTTACCGCAGGACCAAAAAGCAGCACCAAGTCAAAAAGCTCTCAATAAGCATCATGAGACTTTTATTAAGAAGCGCAAAAGTGGTCATCTGCCAGCAAGCTAATGCCCCCATTGTAGTGGGCACCAATTTAGTAGAGTAGTTGCTGTTCCTACAAAGTACGTTACTGCAAGGCTGATGCAGAATCTCATCGAATATCCTAAACTCATTTTTCATCTGGAATACATTGACCAGGTTCCAAGTATCAAAGACTAGGAATAATCTACTAAATTGAAGTGATCTCAGGATTGAGATGGCGTTGAATCAGGATTGGATACGAAATTTGATGGTGCGTTTGCTCGATCGCAACGCACCCTACGGTGGAAAAGTAACGGCATAGTAGGGGCGATCGCATAAACCCATGATTAGTAGTTGTCCAACCTGTGATGTCCGAAATCATGTCGCTGATGTGGGTATCTGAATTTACTACAGCTAGCACTCTACTCAAATATGGTTTCCTCGCTTGAACCTATCATCTTCAATATCTTAGTTTTGGTTGGAACTATTGTTTCCACAGTTTTAGGTTGGGCTCTGATTCTAGTTGGACCTGCACTCTGTTTTTTCGCAATCCGTTCTCGCTCAACTCCTCGGAAGTTGCTTCTGCTTGGCGTTTGCATTTTGTACGGGGTTTTACCGCTTTTGCTGGGTTTTGTTGGGACTTCCTTAGCTACCGCTTTGAGCTGCCAAGCAGAAATGGGTTTCGATTATCAATGTCCTGCTAACCCTGGACTTGAAGACTTAATTACAACAATGGTCTTTATTGGTGCTTGGGGTCCAATTGTCACGATTCCATCTAGTGCTTTGGGTCTTTTAGGATTCATCAGTTCATACATCACTTCAGTTGTTCGCAACTCCTTCAGGTAAGAACTAAAGAATATTAGAATTAAACATGAGAAGAAAGGGAAGCACAGTGTGTTTCCCTTAAGTTTCACGAGGATAGAGGAACCTTTTGATGTGTTTACGCTTTGCGGAATCTTCTCACCAAGAATAAGCCACCCAGACCCAGCAATGAAGCTGCACCCGTTGCAGGTTCAGGAACGGTGGTCGCTGCTAGACCCACCAACTGAACGGGTTCATCACCAATTGTACCCACAGTGCTGGCGCTACCGTTGGATAAATTGATGTTGTAAAGCGTGGAGTTAGAAGCCGCATAAGCAACATTGCCGCCCATGCCATCGGATAGGATATCAAATCCGCCTACGACATCAAAGTCAATTCCTAAAGAACCAATAGTCGTCAAGGTGCCAGCGTTAGGAGGAGCTTGCAACACCAGCACATCTAGAGCAGAGTCAATTCCAAATAGCTGAGTCATCCGAGTCGGGTCTGGGGATGGCGCGAAGGAGTTGGTGTAAGCAGCGGCGGTGATGTTGGGGTCAGCACCAGCGTTGACATCAGTTGCGCCATAAGCCAGCGTTCCGTCAGACTGGAAGCCCGGAGTGTTGGGATCTAGGTCAGCGATCGCCCCCGTATCCACATTAATGCGGAGGTTCTGATCATTGCTACCGACTAATCGCAGGCGATCGGGCACTGGGTTAAAGTCAAATCCTGACTGGTTGCCTCCTTCAAACTCAATTGGAGAAAGCGAACTCACCAAAGTTGCTTCACCTGTTCCAGAGTTGATTGTGTAGATATCATTTGTATCAGTAATGCCATAGAGCAATCCATTTGCCGGACGAATATCAATTCCCAACAAGTTGCCGTTAACACCCGTTACCGCTACACTGCGAGTTTTGGTGAGATCATCAGGATTAAACAGAACCAGTGAGTTGCTGTCAGTCAAACCGATGAGTTGAACGGTCGCTGCTAAGACAGGTTTAACAGCGCCAAATAGACCGACTAATGTTGTCACCGTTGTGGCAGCAAGAATTGTGCTGAGCCTGTTCAGTTTCATGGGAACCTTCCGCATTAAATGATGATTTTGTTTAAAGGCGC
Organism: Oculatella sp. FACHB-28; assembly: GCF_014696015.1. NCBI lineage: Bacteria > Bacillati > Cyanobacteriota > Cyanophyceae > Oculatellales > Oculatellaceae > Oculatella > Oculatella sp. FACHB-28. Next base: position 8,424 of record NZ_JACJPJ010000091.1, read on the forward strand.
GATAAAAACGACGAGCAGAATTCCGTAAGTTCACGGTCTTTTGCGTCGTTGTGCTAGGGATACGGAAGGAGCATGGCTTCAGATGCACTGCTCAGTTAGCTTCATTAAAGCTTCATCAAAGCGACTTTATAGGCTTTAGTTTTTGAAGAAGAAATGAAGAAGATAGAGAAGTGGGAGCGTGAAAACCGTCTTATTCCGTTACCCCCTTGCTCCTCTAATCATCCGTACTGCGACGAATGCGCTGGCTAGTGCCAGTCCAGCGGCAATAAAGACGACCAGGCGAAAGCCGTCAACAAAAGATTCAGCGATCGCCCTTTCCACCTCTTCCCCTAACCCAGCAGGTAAATCAGGCACCTCAATGGCTGCTAGCCTGACCCGTTGTTCATAAATCAATTGCTGAGCCTCAGGTGGTAGATTTAGCGCTGCTAACCGTTCGCGCAATCCACGACTAAAAGCAGCCAGCACTAACAGACTTAAGACGGCTACTGACAACAGACTGGCTACGCGAGATACAGCATTGTTGATGCCAGAAGCAATTCCAGCCTGGTGAGCCTCAACCGCACCCATTACCGCTGTGGTCAAGGGTGCCACACTGATAGCCATACCAAGCCCTAGAATGGCGATCGCCGGAAAAAAGGTTGTCCAATAGCTGCCGCCAATTCCGGGTAGGGCAAACAGAGCGAATCCCACTGCGGCAACAATTGGCCCAATCGTTAGGGGCAACCGTGCGCCATAACGACTCACTAGCCCACCCGACCAGCGAGACAGCACAAACAAGGTCAAAATCAGTGGCAAAAACGCTGCTCCCGTTGCGGTTGCAGAATAGCCCTGCACCTGAATCAGGTTAAACGGGAAGAAAAACAACACTCCGCCTACCGCTGAGTAGAGCAACAGCGTGAGCAAATTTGCTCCACTAAACGTGCGTGAACGAAACAGCCTCAACGGCATCATAGGATAGCGGCTATGAGCTTCTAGCCAAATGAAGGCTGCCAGCGTCGCAATGCCAATCACTACTGCTGTAATCACCAGTGGATCGCCTAAGCCCAGATTTGAGGCTTCGATTAAGCCATACACCAGTGCGCCTAAACCAACGGTTGCCAACAGTGCGCCAGCCCAATCTAGTCGAGCCGCTGATTCGTCTCGGCTTTCGGGTACTCGCCAGAGCGCGATCGCCAACACAATCGCTGCCAACGGTAGATTCAAGAAAAATATCCAGCGCCAAGACACCGATTCCACCAACCAACCGCCCAGTACGGGCCCTAACGCTGACGTGATTGCCGTAAATCCAGACCAGGTACCAATCGCCCGTCCTCGTTCTGCGCCGCTAAAGGCAGCGCTGATGATTGCCAAACTTCCTGGAGTCAGCAGTGCCCCGCCGATTCCCTGGACGGCACGCGCCAGGATGAGTTGATTTACATCAGGGGAGAATCCGCACCAGAGAGAGGCGATCGCGAAGATGACGACTCCCCAGATGAAGACCCGCCTGCGACCGAGGCGATCGCCCAGTGACCCTCCCACTAAAATTAGCGCTGCTAGAAATAGAGCATAAGCCTCTACAATCCACTGCACCTGGGCTGCTGTTGCGTCCAGCTCAGATTGCAGCACAGGCAGCGCCACATTCACCACGCTGCCATCAATAAACACCATGCTAGAGCCAAGGATCGTCGCCGCCAAAATCCAGCGGCGCAAATTTCGCTTGCAAGGCTCTACACAGGTTTTGGACCGAATCACCGCTTCATCACAAGGGGGTTTGCCAATATTGGTCATGAGTTCTCAAGCACAAAACAACCTTGGAACAATCAATAACACGATTAACACGATCTCCTTAGGGCTAATCGAATGTGATTCTGGAATGGTTCATGAAGCTTTATATCCAGAAGTGAGTTTTATCTCACTTGCGACAAGATTCCAAGTGCAGACCACTCAAATTACGGATTAACTCTTGAGGAGCGATCGCCCTATGGTTCAAGTAAAGATTCAAACACTTTGTTATGGACATTGTTTCTGTGAATGTTGGGAAGCAATCCTAGAGAAGAAAGCGTTGCTGAATGCGGAGATGATTCACGGATCTCAATCCCCCGTGTAGGGGCATGGCAATGCCATGCCCCTACGAAATTCATACATCCGATCAGCAATCCTAGAGAAGAAGTAATACCGACTTAAACAGATTTCGCAACACATCAATTTCTGTAAGGGCGCACTGCGGTGCGCCCTTACCCACGTCTGCAACATGCTTCAATTAAATTGGTATAACTTTGTAAACCCTCAAGGATTGCAGAAAAAGCAGTACGTTGGATCGGCAAACTCCTGTCCGTCCGGGAAATACGTTACGTTGCTAAAGTCACACTTGATGCAGCGATGAACTACTGCAAGAGTTGAATTAGTTGGCGATCCGCAAAGTCCACAGGGTAAGCCTGGTTTGCGTTCAGCGGCAGCACATCCCGGACAACCACATTGAGGGCAACGTTGGCTAATCTTGTAGACGAGATCCTCAGTCGCCTGAGCAATCACCTTCATTCGCGTAGGGTTATACATTGCCCGCATATCCGTTTCAAGATGCGCCTGACCAAACTTCTTTAGGAACCAGTCCACTGTTCCTATCAGTTTCGCCTCATCGGTAATGCCCTTAACAAGGTGAGAAGACGGAGTCGGTTGTGCCTCAGACATGGCAACTAAACCATGCGTCGGAAAACCAATTTGCTGGGCAAAGGTGAGAGCTGCCTCAAGACTTTGGATAGACTTGTGACTATAGTTCGTTTCTGTAGAGATAGCTTGTCCCACAATTTCTAGATCATGAGTGCGATCGCTCAACAACACAATTTCGCAATCACATGCCACAAACGGAATCGCTGGATGAGGACCAAAACTTCCCTCACTGGCAAATGCAAGCGTTGAGCCGGTCAAAGCCATTGCTCTTTCAACCTTGAGTCTAGCTACATTCTGCTGATCTCCAGCGCGTTTAATATCACGAGTAAAGGTGCCAAACTCATCGGTATTAAATCCTTGAGGAACAACAACCTTTACTCCAAGCTGTTGTTCCACAATGGGAGCAATCACCTGTTCTTTTCGATGCATTGTTGCCAACACACTTTCTCTGTCACAAAACAGATCCTGGGGAAATGAGCTGTTCATGATTGTAAGCAAAGCAGCAGTAGAAGAAGTTTAACCTGTGGCTTCCCAGATATGGCAATGGCGATAATCCTTGTAAGGGCGCACTGCGGTGCGCCCCTACCCACACCTGTAACATCCTCAAATTAAATTGGTATAAGGTATTTCTTCCAACAACGGTACACATACCCTAGATCCGTTTTTTCTGGTCTATCACTTTGTCGAGGCTTCTACTGTGGAGCCTGAAAACTGGGATTGGGCTGGTTGAATGAACCGTTGTAGAGTCTGCCTGAGCGATCGCTGCTGCGGTTCTTGCACCCAAACCAAGGGCAGCAGCGCTACAAGCCGCAAGATGCTGGAGAGCGCAAATAGCCCCATCATGCCGCCCGCATCCGCAAATTGAGCTAACCACCCTCCGACCAATGCTCCCAATGCTCCGGAGACTCCTGCGATCGCAGCCGTAATGGCGAAATATTTAGTATGGTGCTGCATGGGGGCGATCGCCAGTTGCAGGTTGTTAATGCACAGGTCGACTCCTGCACCCGTACCCCCACCCAGCAGGTGCAGCAGCGGAAACCACAGCCACAGCGAAACTGAGTTTGCGCCAGTGCCTAACCAGAGCAGCGGTGTGACCGCAACTAATATTCCATCTACTAACAGAATAGGGCGATTCCCAATCCGGTCTGCCAGCTTGCCCCAGAGGAGCAGCATGAGTAAATTTGCTCCTACTCCCAACGTGTTGTAAAGCGTGACCCAGCTTAAATCTAAAGCCAGGTTATCAAGCAAATACAGGTTAAAAAACGGATTGCAGAGGTTCAATCCAAATGCCCATGCACCAAAGTAGAGTAGGAATATCAGAAAGTTGGAGTTGTTGAGCATACTGCGGTGAGCGGTTTCTGGTAAAGCCTCAGTAACTGTTATGGCAGAGTTTTTCAGTTCATTTTCCTGAACGATGGAATAATCTAAAATATCTAAACTGTCTGGTTTAGAGATTGAAGCAGGCTCTAAAGTCGCAAAACAATAAGTTTGAGGATTCACATCCGTCATCTGTAACTGAAAGCCCAAACTAATCAGCCCTGTGACAACGCCTAAGATTACCATCACTCCAAACCCCTGAATGCTTCCTCCCGTCCAGTGGGAGATTGCAACTCCTGATAATGGCAGGGACACCAAACTGGTGAGACTAAAGGTGCTGTTGCGAAAGCCAAAATATCGCCCCCGCAGTCGCCGAGGCACCAAGGTCGCTAACCAAGACAGCCAGGAAGCACTGCCCATCGCCCCCAGCACATGAGTCACCAGCATCGCAGCCAGGGTGGCAAAAATCATCTGCTGTGGATGAGCAGGATGCCAACTAAATACAATGATTGCGATCGCCAACGGCAACCAGAGCAAGCGAGAAATGCCATAGACCCATAGACCGTAGATCTGCCGACTGGTAGTGCGATCTGCCCAATACGCTCCTAAGGGTTGCAGCAAATTTGCCATCATCGGGATTGAAGCAAGCATCCCGATCTGCAAGGGAGTTGCTTCTAGCTCTACAAGAAAATTGCTGAGCAACACGCCCCCGGTAATCGTAGAAAAGATGGTAGCAAAAACCCCATCTAGAGTTGAAGCGCGGAGGCTAGACCGAATTTCATCTTTTGAAATTTTGGTTGAAAAGCTTTTGGAAACCGAAGATTTCAACGCCAGGACGGTTGAGGAGATCTCTTGACTTGAAGAGATTGCTTCTTCTAAAGAATCTGTCACCCAGTTCTATCCTTGGAGCCAACCATTGTATTGGGCATCTATTAGAATACCCACCCTATTTAATTTAAAAACAGGTGAATTCGCTTCTGCATAGGGTTATAGCGATCGCCTCAATGTTCATGCCATTAGTGAGATGCTCGCTGAGTAGACAGCAATTTAAGATATCAATTCGGGTGATCAGATGGCAATGGGGAAGTTTTTTTAACCTGGCATTGGAAGCTGGTTATATGACTTGCAGCATATTTTCACTTAGATAAACTACAGATCCCCGTAGGTGCAGTTCGCGAACTGCACCTACGCTATGGCTTACCCATCGGACAGTGGCTGTGTTTTAGCGATCGCCGCGACGATTATCTCTCTAATCTGTCTGAGGGCGATCGCGATCAAACTTGAACTTTAGCAATAGGAGAATCCTAGTGGAGCGGGTTGTCAGCGATCAAAACGGCATTACCTGGACTTGCATTCAGGCATTTACGGGATTATCTGACCAGGCAGAAAATAAGGATGCTGCCCAGGTGAAGGGAGAGGAAGATGCCTATTGGGTTGTGTGTACCCCTAGCGGTGGGGCGCAGTCAGTTCGTCTGAAACTGCCAGGTGACTGGGAAAGTGCTTGCTCAGATGAAGCATTGCTCCAGGAGATTGAACAACAGTCTCAATGAGCTCTCTAGCATTACAATTTAGTGTGCAATGCTCCAGCATTTGACGGCAGATGTTCGGCGATCGCGGCAAAGGCTTGCTCCCCTAAAATCTGGTGTGCCGCTGTTGTCGGATGAATGCCATCCCAAAACAAGAATTGCTGGGGTCGGTCACAGGCTCTAGAACTCGAAATATAAGCATCCGTCACGTTCGTGAATCCAAATTCTGCTGGATGAGTAATCGCCTCTTGATAAAGTGCATTAGCATCTAGAACCGCAATCTCAAGATCGGGTTGCTGTTGCCCTAATACCTTGAGCGATCGCCGCAATCCCTGATTGTGCGACTGAGTCAGCGCCACAAGACTGGCAGAATTAGCAGTGTTTCGTGTAGCAGGCAGTTGACCTAAATTCGGTAAGTTTGCCACCAAAACTCGCTTTGCCCCTGCATTAGATAGAGAAGCGATCGCCTCTATCACATTTTTCACTGGAGTTGTAGCATCATTAACTCCTTGCAGATAATCATTTGCACCTGCCCACACGACATACAAAGCGGTAGAGTTGACGGATGAATGGGTTTGGGTAAAAGATTGCACCTGACTGAGCAATCCCGGCACAAGACCGTTAGAATAGCTGCTACTCGTTGCTCCACCATAAGCATGATTGTCGATTTGGCTAGTAGAGAGACTGAGACGATCAGCCAGATACTCTACCCAAACTCGACCATTAGAATAACGTCCTTGAAAATAAGGTGGATTAGGTGGATAGGCTCCATTAGTCGCTCGAAACACTGTTCCTGTGTCCGAAAGGCTATCACCAAATACAACCAGTTGATCAATTGGCTCAAACCGTTGAGCCGAGAGGGTTAATGCTGTCATAAATGTCACAAGTGCGAGGGCGATCGCTACAATAATCTTTCTCACTGTTCTTCAAGCAGAACCAGAACTCAAACTACTCAATAAAAAGCTCTCTACCTCGGTGAGAAAGAGAGTTTTCTAACTTTAGATTAATCGTTCTACTGCACTAAAAAAGTTGCTGAGGTTGTTGATCCAATGAGTGTAAAGTGCTGTTTTATTAGTATCAATTCAGTCGCTGGAATGGGCTAACTTATCTGTCACTTTCACCACTATAGCGACTTCAACTGCGTTTGGGGGTAGTGAGAACCGGACGTTGCTGAAATGCTACTTTGTTCAAAATTCTGATTAGCTCAACCTTGCTCTCTAAAGTCAAAGCTTCAGAACTGATACAAGGGCGATTGCCCCTCTTTTTTCCCTTCGTCCTTTCCCTCTGCCACAATAGAACCACCATTCACTAGGGGCACCCATGACGCAGGAGGAATTGTTAGCGCTAATCGACCAAGCCGCCGCTGAAGGCTGGACAGAGCTAGATTTGTCGGGCAAAGGATTGACTGAATTGCCTGGGGCGATTGGCAAATTAACTCAGCTTGAGTCATTAACCCTAGGGAAGGTAGAAAAATGGGAATGGGTAGACAACAAAGTTATTCCAAAGCTAGTCACAAACGTACTGACTACGCTACCTGAAGAACTCGCTGCGTTAGAGAATTTGAAGACCCTAAACCTCAGTGGTAATCCCTTGACTGTCACTCCTGAAAGTGTCTTTGAGCTTCAGCAGTTAACCACTTTAAATTTGACCAGCATTGGTTTATTAAAGATTCCAGAGTCAATCGCCCAACTTACCAATCTGACGGAGCTTTACCTCCATAGCAACCAAATCAGCGAGATTTCAATAGCAATCACTCAACTTACCGATCTTGCAGTGCTTTCCCTCTCTAGCAACCAAATCAGCGAGATCCCAACGACAATCACTCAGCTTACCAATCTAACGCAATTTTTTCTCAACAATAACCAAATCAGCCAAATTCCGGTGGCAATCGCTCAACTTATCAATCTGACAAAGCTTCTCCTTCATAACAATCAAATTAACGAGATCCCAGCGACAATCGCTCAACTTATTAATCTGACGCAGCTTTCCTTCGGAAGTAACCAAATCAGTGAGATCCCAACGACAATCGCCCAACTTACCAATCTGACGGAGCTTGACCTTGGAAACAATCAAATTAGCGAGATCCCAGCAGCAATCGCCCAACTCACTAATTTGAGGGATCTCTATCTTTGGGGAAACCAAATCAGTGAGATCCCAGTAGCAATCGCCCAACTCACTAATCTAGAAAAGCTTAACCTTGGGGATAATGAAATCAGTGAGATCCCAGTAGCAATCGCCCAACTCACTAATTTGAGGGATCTCTATCTTTGGGGAAACCAAATCAGTGAGATCCCAGCAGCAATCGCAAAATTAACGAATTTGGCAGTGCTTAACCTCTCGCGTAACCAGATCACGCGGATTCCTAAAGTGATTGCAAAACTAACTAGCCTGACCAAATTTGATCTTGCAAGCAACCAAATCACAGAAATTCCTGAATCAATGGGACATCTGACCAATCTAGAAAAACTCGATTTTTGGGGTAACCAAATTGAAACAGTTCCTGATTGGCTTGAGGAATTGTCTAAACTCAAAACATTAGATCTACGTGGGAATCCACTACCGATTTCTCCAGAAGTTTTAGGTTCGTTTGATTCCAGTAAAAATCCGGGGTCGGTAGAAGGTATCTTCAACTATTATCGTCAGCTTCGCAGTGGTAGAGTCCGTCCGTTGAATGAAGCGAAACTGCTTTTAGTGGGTCTGGGCAGCGTTGGCAAAACTTCTTTAATCAAACGACTAATTGACAACCAATTCGATCGCCATCAGCCTCAAACCGATGGGCTAAACATAAGAACCTGGAATGTCCATGTCAACAGCAAAGACGTGCGTCTCAACGTGTGGGATTTTGGTGGTCAGGAGATTTATCACGCGACTCACCAGTTCTTCTTGACCAAGCGCAGTCTTTACCTGCTCGTGTGCAATTGCCGCATCAGCGAAGACGAAAACCGAATTGAGTACTGGCTAAAGCTGATTGAGAGCTTTGGCGGCGAGTCGCCCGTGATCATCATCGGCAACAAAAACGACGAACAGCCACTCGACATTAACCGCAAAGCCTTGCGAGAAAAGTATCCCAATATCAAAGCCATCCTAGAAACTTCCTGTCAGACTGGTCATGGCATTGACGACCTCCGCACCGCCATTGTTCGCGAAGTAGGTCTGCTCAGTGATGTATATAACCTGCTGCCGCTCTCCTGGTTTGAGGTGAAAGAACACCTGGAAAACATGGAGCAAGACTGCATTAGCTATGACAAATACACTGAAATCTGCGAGTCTAAAACGATTACCGAAGACTACAGCCAGGAACAGTTAATTGAGCTGCTGCATAACCTCGGTCTGGTGCTCAACTTCCGCGACCATCCCTTTTTGCAGGACACCAATGTTCTAAACCCTGATTGGGTAACGCAGGGTATCTACGCCATCCTCAGCGACGAAACGCTCAAAACCCAGACCAAAGGCATTCTTACCCACGCTGACCTCAACCGCATTCTCAACCCCCAGCGCTATCCTAGAAATCGTCATCACTATTTGATTGAGCTAATGCGGGAGTTTCAGCTTTGCTTTCAACTTCCCGACTGCAACCCGCCCCGCTTTCTCATTCCCGGACTGTTGCCCAAAGACGAACCTGAACATACCACTCTCGAAGGCGATGCCCTGGAGTTTCAGTATCACTACCGCATCCTGCCCGAAAGTATCCTCTCTCGCTTCATCGTCCTGATTCACGAAAAAATTCATAACCAAACCTACTGGCGCAGCGGCGTAATGTTGTTTCACAGCGAAGGCGGCGAAATCTGCAACCTTGCCCGTGTCAAGGCTGACCCCGAAGACAAACAAATCTTTATCTCAATTAGCGGGCGTGAAACCACCCGTCGCACCTTTTTAGGCATTGTTCGAGATGTATTCAATAAAATTCATGGTTCTTTTGCCAATCCTGAAGTGAGTGAATGGGTGCCCGTCCCCGGATATCGTGATCATCCGCCCCTCGACTACCAGGAATTGCTCGGACTGGAGGAAATGGGGGAAAGAGAGTACCCGATTGGCAAACTGCGGATTAAGGTAAACCTACGTCAACTGCTAGATGGTTACGAACCTGTTGAGCTTCGGCAGATGCGGCAAATGGGCGATCGCCATGAAATAGAAGCTTTTCTGGACAGCCACTCCAGTATCTATGTCAATATCAACCAGGCAAATCGAGATAACCGTTCTAACACTCACCAATATGGACAAGGAGACAATGTAGCGGGCGATCACATTCAAGGTAATAAAATCATCGGTGATGAAACTTCCAAACGCTGAATCTGCTTTCATCGACCTCAACAAGTTGCGGAACTATAGCCTCAACTTGCAACACGATCGAGGCAAACACAAAGCTCGACTATTTGCCGCTATTTTAGGATTAGACAAAACGACGCAGAAATTTTGCAATCTCTGATCGTTGAAGCTATACAAACCTATAATGCAGTTCCTACTTCTTTAGATGAACATGGGCAGCGATATGTTATTGATTTTCCTGTCACTCGCAACCAAAACACTGTAAGTGTTCGTACTACCTGGATTATTCGCTCTACGGAAAACTTCCCTCGACTCACCAGCTGTTACATTTTGAGGTAATTCTTATGGTTAATACCTTAAACCAACTTCAACTTCTAGATGTTGTTGCCCTCAAAGACTCCTTACCTCAGCAGCGTTTGCTAGCAGGTCAGGTTGGCACGATTGTAGAATTGTTAGCCCCCGATGTTTATGAAGTTGATTTCAGCGATGATTACGGTCAAACCTACGCTATGCTGCCGCTACACGTCAGTCAACTGCTGAAGCTGTGCTACGCTCCTGAAAGTGAAGAGAGTTCTACAGAAAACCAACTCATGTCTAATACCATTTACCAGTATGGTTCTGGCGACAACGTTGCAGGTGATAAAGTCATGGGCAACAAGATTGGCACTCAAATCAACCACAGCCAAAATCTAGCTCAAGCAGCTAAAGACATTAAAGACCTGCTCGACCAACTTGATCAAGACTACGATCGCAGCACTCCTACAGGGCAAGCCATGATTAGTGCAAAAGCGATCGAGGCGATCGAACAAAATCCGACTTTAAAAGCTCGTGTAATTAATGCTCTCAAAGAAGGTGGTACGACTGCTCTGGAATCAGCGATCGATCATCCCGCTGTAAAACCTGTGGTGGCAATGATCAAAGGCTTCATAGACGCTGAATGAGTGATGCAAGCCACCAAGCACAACGCCTAGACCCTTTCTCAAACCTTCTCTAAATGCTCTAAGTGTTTAGGCAACGAGAAATAGAAAGTAGCACCTTTGCCAACTTCTGCTTCTGCCCAAACCTGTCCTCCGTGTCGATAAATGATGCGTTGAACATTGGCAAGCCCAATCCCTGTTCCCTTAAATTGAGAGTCACTGTGTAAGCGTTGAAATACTCCAAATAGTTTGTGGGAATATTGCATATCAAATCCAACACCGTTGTCTTTGACAAAAAACACGAACTTGTGAGGATCATCTACACTGCCGACTGTAATTTGGGCTTCATCGCAAGGGAAGGTATATTTCACAGCATTTTCAAACAAGTTGCGAACCACAAGGCGGATCATGTTCAAATCGCCTTGAATTTGAGGTAAGGGTTCAACTTGCCAATGGATGGTTCGTTCTGTAGTGTCTCGCTCTAGTTCGCGCTTGATTTCATCGACTAGGATATTCATGTCGATCGCCATATAGCGCATTTCGGCTCGTCCCATGCGAGAAAATGATAATAGGTCATCAACTAGCTGCCCTGCATATCGAGCCGTGTCCGCAATGGTGTTTAGATAGCGCACGCTCGTTTCGTCCAAGGTGCCAGCGACTCGCTTGTGCAGCAGTTCAACAAAGCCGTTGATGTGGCGAAAAGGTGCTCGTAGGTCGTGGGAAACCGAGTAGGAAAAGGATTCTAACTCTTTGTTGGCCAGTTCTAGCTGAGTCGTGCGTTCTTGCACTCGCTGTTCGAGGGTGGCATTAAACTGTCGGATCTCGGCTTCGGCGCGATCGCGCTCCAAGGTTCGCTCGAATAGGCGATCGCGCATTTGTCCAAATACGGTTGAGAGGTATGAGATTTCGGTAATTCGACTCTGGGGTAGGGGTGCCCTCATATCTTCTGCTGCCAGTTGACCTGCGGCATAAGCTAAGGTCATCAGCGGTTGAGTTAACCAACGAGCCACCTGAACGCCAAATACAACTGCGGCGATCGCCATCAAAAACAGGATGCCAATATCTGTGTTGCGCCGACTGTGAACCCCCGCTAACGCACTTGCAGCAGGACGATCAACCACCACGCCCCAGCCCAAATCCGGAACCTGAGCATAGCCTGCTAACCGCCATTCAGCTTCGTTCCAATAGCGCAGCCCATTCGAGAAAGTATCACTGTTTGCCAATAGCTGGGCAACGGGTGGAACTTGGGAGTAATCAGTAAAGGATGCAACCAATTCAGCATCAGGATGAGCAATGATACGTCCTTGTCCATCCACTAAGTAAGCTTCGAGGTCAGAGCTAATACTGGTTCGAGTAAGCTGAGCAGCGACGCGTGTTGATTCAATTGCACCTGTTGCGATTCCGACAAATTGATTGGTTGGCGTTTGAATGGGAACCGCAAAGGCAAACAGAGGACGTTGGAGAAGTCTGCCAACCCGAATGTCCAGTTTAGGGGTTCTTGTGCGACGAATGTCCTTATATAGCGGCAGGTCGGCAATGGAGGGTCCGGGTGCCCGATTGTCACTGCGGGCGATCGCATTTCCAGCCGCATCATACGTAGCCAGCACAACTATGTCTGGATAAAGCTGATTAAACTGCTCTAGAAACGCTTGCTGCTGTGTCGCAGAACGAGATAACAGATTGGATTGAATTGCCAGTGACCGTACCGCTGCCTCATGCAGATTAATGTAATTGGTTACATTTTCAGCTAATGTGCTGGCTAAAGTTTGCTGGAGAACTAGCGATCGGTTGATTGTATTTTGTTCCTCTAAGTGCGTTGCAAACGCAACAGTCAACAGCAAGGGAATCGTGACCACGCCAACCAGAACGAGCGTTAGCCGTGTTCGTAAGGAGGCAGGATCAAAGCGGTGGAGGTACAGGCTGAGCCAGGGTAATACGGCTAGCGGAGTTGCTAACCCGCCGTGATAAATTACGGAGTTCCAGTTGGATAACCCCAGTCCAACCATCCAGACCCAAATCACAGCCCCAATGAAGCCATGCACCAGGTTGAAAAGCAAACGGGGAGGACGAGGATGAAGATAAACCCCAATTAGGATCAACCCGCCGACAATATACCCAGCTCCATAAATCGGCAGGTAAGAACGGGTAGCATCATAGAAACTTGCACCCAGCTGTTGATTGAGTGGCGGCAAACAGTTGAGTCCATGCAAAATTACTCTAACTGCCATTGTGATCGCAAATAGATCAATCGCTTTGGACGGGGAGTCAGACCGGAAAGGGCGATCGCCAGTGCGAGGCAAAAACGGTGCCACAAGCGTTCCTAGCGCCATCGTGCTATAGCCCGTCACACCAGTCCAGGTTCCGCTTAGGAATGGACCAACTGCCGATAGAAAGAAGGCACTCGCAGCCAGCCCATGAGCAAAGATCAGCCATCGGCGTTTGGGCATCAGTACGGCAACGATAATCAGTGCAATTCCACCGATCGCCTGAAGCAACGCCAACCGAAAGAACTGCGACTGAATAAACACAAAGACAGTCATGTCTAGCTGGTGTGGCACCATGAGCATGACGATTCCGCGCAGGATCAGAAAAACGCCGAAGATCCATTGCAGCGTCTCGATTCGGAATGCTCGTTTCATCACGACCTCACCAGCACTGATCGCCCCCTCAGAAGTTGGCTAACCTGATTGTAAGGGGTTGGATCAGGGCAGCAACAGTTAGACCATTTTTACCAAAACAAGCTACAGGGGAAAGGGTCGTTTCGCGAAACGACCCTACAGGGAACTCCAGCATTACAGGTAGCTTTGTATCAAACCGTGACCTAGTGGAGTTGGCAAAATTTGCGATCGCGATCGGACTGCGGCTCTTGCCAGGAATAGGCAAAGTGGCTCATGGAATTGATCTGTGGGGCAACCTGCCGAATTGCCTGCATCTGTGCTTCCAGGGAAGGGCGATTACTCACCGCCTGTCCCCAGGTGCCTGCTAGGACAGGGCTGATTCGGGTGCCGGGAGGTGCCTGGGACGTGACTCGCTGCACTAGAGAAGTGATACAAGACGTGTTATTGCCGCCGCAAACCCCGTAGGACATGGGGTGCCATTCCAGACTGCTAGAGAACCGATCCCAGGGCTGAAGGCGAGAATCATACCCCTGCCCAATCGTCTGGTTAGCGTCGGGGAAAAACACTGCCCCGGCCGGAATTCCCTGGCGCTGCACGGGTAAGGCCGCCATTGCGAGAAAATCCAGTACGCCCTGAATCGCATGAGCAACGGACAACCGCCAAAGCTGCGATTGAATGATAGGGCGACGTTCTCCTGACGTGGCAGTAGCTGAGTAGTAATTTAGCTCTCGCCCTTGCCAGAGCGGTTCACCTTCATTGGGGTAGAGGCTGTCTAGTGAGTCCAAATCAGAAGCATTAATGTAGCCTCGGCTAATGTAGCGGCGAATTAGCTCCCGCCCCTTCTGATTAAGTGCCCGGTTGTAAAGAGCCTGCTGAGCCGCTGAACCGTAGATCCACAAATCCTGAACGCGGCTGGCGACCGATGCAGGACCTGTGCCTCTGGGATAGCGCACATAGTCAAACAACACCCCGTCAGGACGGCGCTGAACCACTGCCTGCACCAGGGCGTAATAGTCTTGCTTAGCGCGGTTGTTGTAAGGGTCAACAAATGTTTCTTCGGAGCTAATTGCACCAACGTCAGAGTTTAAACCCGCTGCGGTGTTGAAGTTGAGGCTAGTTTGCCCGTAGCCATTGATCGCTAGAAGCTGCTCCGCTCCAGGGCGCTGGGCGTACGAGTAGCCAAAGTTCATCATAAACATCCAGGCGTAGACTTTTAGCCCACGTTCTTGCCCCTTGGCGATCGCCTCTGCCAACAAATCCACATCTTCATGACCGGGTGTTCGAATCGTAGACGGCCAGGGAGTCCGGTTTTGTGACTGTGGCAACAGCACCTGACCGTTATAAAACACTTCGACGTAAACCTGGTTATAGCCTCGGTTGACCATGCGATCGAGGATGTCTTCTAGCACTCCCTCCTGAGCATCACACGGGTAAAGCCGAATCCAGATTGCCTGATTTTTCAGCCAGCTTTGGTTGCGGCAGCGACGGATTTGTTCGGCGTGTTCGTCGAGCAGGTCTTTGTAGCGGTTTCGAGCCTCGCGATCGCCTCCTATTGCCTCTTCCCGCAGTTCACTTTTTTCAGCAATTTCGTCGGCTGGCAGTTGGCAGTAGGGGGAAGCCTGTGCCTGCGATCGCCCCATCCAAGCAAACGGACTGAGCAAACTACTGACCAACATCATTAAAAACAGTCCGCTGTAAGCAAATTTACGACGCTGTACAGACGATTGGGGACGCACAATCATGAGGCGATTCAATACTCCTTCAATGGTTTCACAGGTTCGATGGAAACCCTGATGTCATAGCAGCATGTGCAACAGTGCAATAGTGTAGCAGGGTAATGGGAAAGACTCCTAGCTTACTGTTCAATTTCATCCATAATTCATCCGGCGATTTCTACGATCGCCCAAACTTTTGCCGCAGCCGATTCACAAACAGATCCACCTCTGGCAAGCCCAGCCGCGTTGCAAATAGGGCAAAAACTCCCAAACCTGCTAATCCAGCGATGCTTAGATTGATTAATTGAATCAATAGCCCTTCCGTTCCCAACAGCGATTGAAGACCCCACAGCGCTACCCAGGACACAACCCCCGCCAAAACGCTGCCTGCTGCCAACCCTGAAATCGGTAAACCCGTTTCTCGCCAGGGCAGCCCTCGCAGACGACGATTGAGCACCCAAAGCAAAGCTGCCATTGACACAAGATTCACGCCTACCGTTGCCAGGGCTAAACCTGCGGCTCCAAACTGCTTAGTAAAGAGGAAACAGAAAACTGCATTCAGCAACAATCCCCAAAGGCTGACCTTAAACGGCGTATTGCCATCCCCCAGCCCATAAAACACGCGCACCAGGACATCTCGTCCCAGATAAAAGAACATGCCGACCGCATACGCCAGCAGCACTGAAGCAACGAGTTGAGAATCTTGCTGGGTAAACTGCTGCCGCTCATAGACAATTCGTACCGCAGGCAGCGCTAACACCGCCAACAGTGCGCCGACGGGCATCATGGTGAAGGCAGTCAAGACCAGGCTTTGACGAATTCGCTGCTTTAGCTCTCCCCAATTTTCGGGTGCTGCCAGTTTAGAGAAAATTGGCATATACGGCACCAAAATCACATTGGAGAGAATGCCCAGCGGCGTGAGAAACAGAAGTTGAGCATAACCAAGTGCAGAAGCCGCCCCGACCGGAAGCTGAGAAGCAAACAGCAAACTGATGTAAACGCTAATCAGCAGCATTCCAGAGGAAAGAGTAGCTGGACCCATGAGTCGCCAAATTTCATCTAGTCCGGGCTGCTTTAGGTTAAATCGCAGCCTCAGCGTCCCCATACCTGCTCGCCACTGAGTGGGAATTTGCACGAGCCATTGCAAAATCGCGCCTGCCAGAGTGCCCCACGCCAGTACAACAGCACCGTATTCATCAGAAAAGAACCACACTCCAATAATCACAGTAACGCTAGAAAATAGCGGACTGACAGACGGCAGCCAGTAGTGATCAGCGGCATTGAGCGTGCCAAAGCCAATCCCAATTAACCCTGAGAAGACGGCTAGGGGAGCCATGATGCGGAACTGCTCGACAGCGATCGCCTTTACCTCCGGGGTCGTTCCCGGTGCGATCAGTTGAATCAACGGATCGGCAAATATCATCAGAAAAATCGTCACCAGCAGCAGCAATCCGCCCACCAAAGTCGTCACTGTCTCGATCAGCGGTTCAGCTTCCTCTTTCGGTCGCTTTGCCAGCACGCTGATAATCGAACTGTGGAATGGTCCGTTGATGCCGCCCAGCAGCACAAACAAAAAGCCGGGGATCACGTAAGCATAGTTGTAGGCATCAACAGCAGCGCCCACCCCAAAGGCAGCGGCGATCGCCTGTTGACGCACCAGCCCAAAGACCTTGCTGATCAGGGTGGCGATCGCCACAATTCCGGCAATTCCCGCCAGAGAGCGAGCAGGTTTTTTGATCTCAGTCACAAAAACTCGTACACCACGTAAAGAGCTTCACCTATTTAAGCGTGAATTGAGCCAGCACTTGCGTAAACTCACACAACCGCTGCTTCCAGCATCTCAATCGTGCCTCGGTCTGCATCGATCGCCACCTCTAGCCCGATAGGCAACGTCAAAATTGTCTCCAAATGCCCGATCGTAGCCCCATACCAGGCTGGAATTCCTAAGGGCTGAATGTGTCCCCAAATTACTTCTTCCAGCGTCAAGGAGCCATAGCTTTCGTCGGGAGTGCAGTTCGTGCATTGCCCAAAAATCAGACCTGACAAGCGATCGAATACACCCGCAAGTTTGAGATGCGTGATCATTCGATCGATGCGGTAAATATTTTCGCCAATGTCTTCCAGAAATAAAATGGCACCTTCCAGGTCAGGCATATAGGGAGAGCCAACAATCCCCGAAATGACCGACAGATTGCCGCCAATTAACTTACCCTGCGCTTGACCAGGTGTAATGGTCTGGAGACGGTATCGCGTTTGCATTAGGCGATCGCCATCATCCCCATCGACCAGATTCTCAAAAGTGACTCTTTCTGCATTAAACAGCACTCGCCTGAAAAAATCTGTTTGCGCGGTTCGCCAGCCCGATAGCCCATTTGGCCCGTGAAACGTCACCAGCCCACTCTGGGCAGACACGCCTAAAATCAGCGCCGTAATGTCACTAAAGCCAACCAGAATTTTGGGGTTCTGGCGAATCAGGTCATAGTCCAGATAAGGCAACATACGGCCACTGCCCCAGCCACCCCGAATTGGCAGCAGCATCGCCACCTCCGGGTCAGCAAAAAACTGATTCACATCTTCAGCCCGATCCTGGTCTTGTCCAGCCAGGTAGCCATACCGGTCAAACAGGTGAGGGGCGAGTCGCGGAACCAGTCCCAGCCCCCGTACTGCATCCATCACAATCTCGACATCTTCCCGCACAAATGTAGCGCTGGCAGGGCTGATGAGTCCGACGACCGCTCCAGGCTGCAAGCGGGTAGGTTTTGCTGTTGCCGCTAATCCTGGCTTGGGGTGAGCGATCGCCGATAAAGCAGCCGTTGCAGCAGCCGTTTTAAGAAAAGCGCGTCGAGAAAGCATGGAAGGGAAGGGGAAGTAATGCTCAGCAAGTTTATAGCATTTGGGGAATGCCGTTCGCATTCACAAGCAAACTCCCTACTTCGTACAGTATCCTCTCTTCACTCCCCCTCTTCGCTCACTACTCGATTGCGTCCAAGAGATTTTGCTTTGAGCAAATTGCAGTCTGCTCTTTCCAAAAGGCTAATCCCCTTGGTGTCATCGCTGTCTAGTAAAGAGGCAGCACCCACGCTAACGGTAATAGTCAGATTGAGGGTATCGCTAATGTTGAAGGGCTGGTTAGCCATGAGACGGCAGAGACGTTGAGCAATTAAGCCAGCTTCTTGAAAGCCTGTGTCACTCAAAATCACAACAAATTCTTCGCCGCCATAGCGAAAGGGCGTGTCGTAAAACCGCAGGTTATGTCTCAGACGAGCTGACAGCAATTGCAGAGCGCGATCGCCCACTAAGTGACCATAGCTATCGTTGATTGTCTTAAAAAAGTCTACGTCCAGCATGATCAGGCTGATTGGCATTTCTCGCGCCCTGGCGTTGTGAATTTGGCGCGGCAGTTCCCACTCAAAGGCGCGGCGATTGTTTAACTCAGTCAGGGGATCGGAAAGGGCGATCGCTGACAGCAAATCATTCGTCCGCATCAATTCCCGGTGGTTTTGCACCCGTCGCAGTCCAGCCCGAATTTGGGCGCAAAACAAGCGCTTTTGTTTGGCGATCGCATCATTTAAGCTTCGGGTCTGCAATTCTTCGAACGATTCTGAGTCGAATTGATCGAGCGCCAAATTCAGACAAGCATCAGCCCCAGACTCTAGTGCTTTTGCTTTGGAGTCCAGAGCCTTCAGCTTTGATTCCAAATCTAATTGTGCAGGTGAGTTTCCTAGCGCTGCGACTCCGCTCCAATTTGCAACAAGAATGCAGTAAATCCAAGCCAGTCGGCTTTGGTCCTTAATTTGCTGACAAAGCTCAAGCGTGTCTGGTTGTTCTGCTTGCATCACTAGCAAATCAGGTTGTTGAGCCTGAATCAACGGCATTGCTTCGTTTGGATCAGATGCAACCTCTACCGTAAAAGCAGCAACCTGCTGAACCAGAGCAATAAAGGTTGTGAGAAAACTGTTGCCCCCAACTACAAGAATCGAAGCATTCATTGATAAACGACGAGCCTGCTTTAAAGATTAGGATTGTACTTGAAGTGAACCTTTGATCGATCGCTCAAATATTTGAAGATATGAGGGCTTATGCTTCTTAACCTAGCGGTCTGCACGTAGTGGGGAAACTACTCAAACACGAGAAGTTGCATCTTTGGGCAGCAAATCTGACAACAGGGAGGTTAGCTGTTGCTCAAATTGACTCAATCAACAGGCTTAGTCAAATGCGACTTTGCATGTCCAAGTGTACCCACAGTTCAACTAGCTACGCGCAAGCCGGGAAGAATTTCTGAATCTTGTAGGATCTTTATGAGAGTTGTCATAATTCCTCAGAGTTTTCCTGGAAGTTGGGTAGGTGCGGTGCTTCCTGCGGGGATCGAAACTTTCTCCTGTACAGAGTCCTGCAAAAACTAAGGGGCTTCGCATAGGTGCTAGCACTACGGTCATCATCAAGCAGCTTTATCAGAAACGGGGAAGGACTCTCCCGGTTGTTATTCTGTCCGCTGAGTTTGCAGCCATTGAGTTTGCAGTTCTCAAAAAACTTAATTTGCAGCGAATTTGCCGGAACTCTGTGGTAGGCTTTGTCGAATCTCGCGCCATGATTGAGAATAGAGAATAGGTTCTTAAGTATTGCTAAGAACAATGGCTAGATGCCAAATTCCAGATTCTTAGCAACCGTGTTGTAAAGTGCCATAAGCATTTCAGCCTGAAGCAAGTATCCCCATGTTGACCTACCTAAGCGGCGCTCAAATTCGACAAACGTTCATCGACTTCTACGCAGAACGGGCACATCAGGTGTTGCCCAGCGCCTCGCTGGTGCCCGAAGACCCGACAGTGCTGCTGACGATCGCCGGGATGCTGCCCTTTAAGCCGATTTTCTTGGGGCAGCGTCAGGCTGAGTTTAACCGAGCGGTGACAGCGCAAAAGTGCATTCGCACCAACGATATTGAAAATGTCGGGCGAACGGCGCGGCACCAGACTTTCTTTGAAATGCTAGGTAATTTTAGCTTTGGCGATTACTTCAAGGAGAAGGCGATCGCCTGGGCATGGGAGCTCTCGACTCAAGTGCTAGGCTTTCCACCAGAGCGGGTAGTGGTTAGCGTATTTCGGGAAGATGACGAAGCTTTTGCGATCTGGCGCGACCAGATCGGCATCCCGGCGCACCGAATCCAGCGCATGGATGAGAAAGACAACTTCTGGAACTCTGGACCCACCGGACCCTGCGGTCCTTGCTCAGAATTGTATTACGACTTCCATCCAGAACTGGGCGACGACCACATCGACCTGGAAGATGACACACGCTTCATTGAGTTCTATAACCTCGTATTTATGCAGTACAACCAGGATGCTGAAGGCAGCCTGACCCCGCTGCAAAACCAAAATATTGACACAGGAATGGGACTGGAGCGAGTCGCGCAAATTCTCCAGCAGGTCCCCAATAACTACGAAACCGACCTAATTTTTCCAATTGTCAAAAAGGCGGCTGAGATCGCTGGAATCGACTACGCCAAAAGCGATGAATCAACCAAAGTTTCGCTGAAAGTAATTGGCGACCACGTGCGAGCAGTGATGCACATGATTGCCGATGGCATTTCTGCGTCGAACTTGGGTCGTGGCTATGTGCTGCGTCGGCTGATTCGGCGGGTGGTACGACATGGACGGCTGATTGGTATTGACAAGCCCTTTATTAATGAAGTGACAGAGGTGGCGATCGCCATCTCCGAGGATGCTTATCCCGGTGTGCGGGTGCGAGAAAAAGCAATTCAGGCAGAACTGCTACTGGAAGAATCCCGTTTCCTGGAAACTCTAGATCGGGGCGAAAAACTGCTGTCAGAAATTTTGACGCGGGTAGAAAAGTCCGGCAAAGAAATTTCTGGTCACGATGCCTTCGTCCTGTATGACACCTACGGTTTTCCTTTGGAGCTGACCCAGGAAGTGGCTGAGGAACGGGGACTGACGGTAGACGTAGCAGGATTTGAGACAGAAATGGAGCAGCAGCGGCAGCGATCCCAGGCTGCCCACGAAACGATTGATCTAACAGTGCAGGGCACGCTAGACAAACTGGCAGAAAGCCTGAACGAAACTGCATTCCTGGGCTATACCCAATTTTCGGGTGGGGCTGAGGTGAAGGTGCTGCTAGTGCAGGGCAAGTCAGTCGAGGCGGCTGAGGCAGGCACCGAAGTGCAGATCGTGCTAGACCAAACGCCTTTCTACGCTGAGTCAGGTGGACAAATTGGCGATCGCGGCTATCTCAGCGGCGACACCGTTGTGGTGCGAGTCGAGGATGTGAAAAAAGAAGGGGCGCTGTTTGTCCACTTTGGCAAAGTTGAGCGAGGAACGGTGCAGGTGGGCGATCGCGTCACGGCCCAAATTGATCTCGCCTGCCGTCGTCGCGCTCAGGCAAACCACACCGCAACTCATTTGCTCCAGGCAGCACTGAAGAAGCTGGTGGATGACTCGATTTCCCAGGCAGGTTCCCTGGTAGCATTCGATCGCCTGCGGTTTGACTTTAACTGCCCTCGTCCACTCACGCCAGAAGAAATTCAGCAGGTGGAGGAACAGGTCAACACCTGGATCTCGGAGGCTCACGCGGCTCACATCAGCATCCTGCCGATCGCTGAGGCGAAGGCAAAAGGGGCGATCGCTATGTTTGGCGAAAAATATGGCGACGAAGTGCGGGTGCTGGACTTTCCCGGTGTCTCAATGGAGCTGTGTGGCGGCACCCACGTCAGCAACACGGCTGAAATTGGTGTGTTCAAGATTGTCTCGGAGTCAGGTGTAGCCGCAGGGATTCGCCGCATTGAAGCGGTAGCTGGACCGGCGGTCTTGGATTACCTGAATGTGCGCGATCAGGTCGTGCGGGAATTGGGCGATCGCTTCAAAGCCAAGCCAGAAGAGTTGCCCGAACGCATCACTGCACTGCAAACTGAACTGAAGACGACGCAAAAGCAACTTGATCAGCTTAAGGGAGAACTTGCCCTGGCAAAATCTGACCAACTGCTGGGACAGGCTGCTTCCGTCGGTTCTTTCAAACTGCTCGTTGCAGAACTGGAAGGCGTTGACCCAGATTCTCTTAAAACCGTTGCTGAGCGACTTTTGCAAAAGCTAGGGGACGGTGCTGTTGTATTAGGTTCCGTTCCTGAAGCCGAAAAAGTGAGTTTGGTTGCAGCTTTCAGCAAAGGTGTAAATGATAAAGGCTTGCAGGCAGGGAAGTTTATCGGGGCGATCGCCAAACTCTGTGGTGGTGGCGGTGGCGGCCGACCCAATCTAGCCCAAGCAGGCGGACGCGACCCAAGCAAACTAGCCGAAGCACTGGTTGCTGCTCGTCAACAGTTAGAGTCAGCTTTGAGCCAGTAGAGTTACCTTGCTGAATCTATAGTGATATTGCCGTTACTCTTTAAGCTGTAGCTATAGCCATACGGATTAGGATAAAAGGGCACAGGGTTAAGCCCTGTGCCCTTTTATCCTAGTAAACGGACTCAGTTAAAAACTCGCTTGAGTGCAGGAATGCGGGACAACAAAAAATAGTCCAACAGCAACACGACCACTAGCGAAAGCCCAACTAGAGGAAATGCTAGTCCTAGAATGGCAACAATCGTGAGTGGAGTCTGCCAATTCTGCACATGCAGCGGCATGGCTGGAGCGCCGATTAACCCAGATTCTTGGGGACGGCGCTGCCACCACATCACGGCTCCTGTGATTGAAAGCAACATCACAATCAATGCTGCAATTAGCATTAGCAATTGGTTTGCCAATCCAAAATACCTTCCCATATGAATCGCGGTTCCCATTTCTACCGCCTTGGGAACCAGTCCATAATCTCTCCATCGCACATCTGCTAACACGTCGCCACTGTATTGATCGATGTGCATTGTCACTTCCTGAGTCGGATCGTTGGGAAACGCTGAGACCGTATACACGCTCGTTTCTCCTTCAGGCAGAGCCACACTAAAGCTAGGAGGCGCACCCTCTGCTTGGGCTAACGCAATTACAAAGTCAAGATTGACCGGAGTGCCAGCGGCAATGCCATCTTGAAAAGTTGGAGAATCTGCATCGCCATGACCGGAGTGATTGTTATGTTCGGATGCAGTAGATTGAGGCATTGGTAGTTGTTCGACCGCCCAGGGCACAACTTGTCCCTGCTGGTTGAGTGAGCCCGTCAATACCGTTGATTTGGGAATGTCATCCCACATTTGGGCTGGAAACTGTGCGTACACTTGAGCAAAAGTTTCTCCCCAAAAACCAGTCCAGGGTAAACCTGTAAGAATCAGAAAACTAATTAAAAGAATGCCATAAAACCCTGGAACAGCATGTAAGTCTCGCCAAAACACACGCTTATTCTTGCTCCATAGACGGGGAACCAGGGTTCCTAATACGGAGAATTGATGGCGTGGCAACCACAAGTACAATCCCGAAATTAACAATACCAAGCCCCAACAGGCAGCCAACTCAACTAAATAATCTCCTAGCTTGCCAATCAGTAACTCGCCGTGAATCTTACGAGCGATCGCCTGGAGATTGCGGTTCTCATCGCGATCGCCTAGCACTTTCCCAGTATAAGGATCTACAAAGATCATGAGATTACGGTCATCAGCCGTCGTTAACAGCACTTCAGTGCTGCGGTTAGGTGCAATATTGGGCGTAATTTGAGTCACTATCGCATCAGGATATGACTGTTGAACGGACTGTAACTGCTTGGTGTAAGACAGTGCAATTGTATGAGACTGCACAAACATTAAGTTGTGATATAAGGCAGTGTCTAGCTGAGGTTTGAAAAGATAAATAATACCTGTTGCTGCCAGAATGAGCATGAAGGGGATCACAAACAGTCCAGCGTAGAAGTGCCAACGCCAGACAGTGCGGTAAAACCGATTGCCAAGAGATGGTAGGGCTGAGGGCTGATTGAGATCTGCTGAGGATTCGCTCATGTCTGGTGTCTTTTGCTAAAAGTAGAGGCGTGATGAATATGCCCTACAACTGAGAATGCTGTCAAAAGACGCTCTGTCAAACATAACAACCACTTAAAGATAGTTTGTCGTACTTGACCATCAATTCTGATATGCGGTGTACACTACTCTCAAGTTTGAATTCTTATTACCCATGTCACCCCTGCCTGACCATCGCCCTAAACAACTTACATTGGGTTCACTAGAAAGTGAAATCTTGAGTATTCTTTGGGAACTTGAATCTGCAACCGTCAAGGAGATTCACGATCGCATTCTATCTGACCCCGATCGCGAACTTGCCCAAGCCTCTGTTACGACTGTTTTAAATCGTTTAGCGCAGAAAGGTTGGGTTGTTTGCCATAAGCAGGAAAGAGCTTTTCAGTGGCAACCTCGGATATCTCAAGAAGAAGCCAGAGTGCTACAAGCTCATGCCCAACTGAATCGGTTTTTAGCGGTAAGCGATCCAGACACAGTTGCAGCGTTTGCAGATAGCTTGGATGTAGCAAGCTTAGACCAAATTGAGGCGATCGCTGAACGTATTCGCGCTGCACGACAAGCTAAGAAGGAGCAGTAATGCATCTAAACATCATCCTGCTGGCAGTAAGCACGACGGTACTAATCAGGCTTTTCTGGTGCCGCTCTTCAGACACTTGGGCTGATCGTTGGCAACAGGCTTTAGGTGCGTTCCTTTTTCCACCTATTCTATTGCTGACGACAATCACCACTGTTTTTAGCATGGGACACCACGGCACGATGTTGTGGCATTCAGTCGGTTGGGTAGGGTGTCACATTGCTTTAGGATTTCTCACCATTACAGGAATATCTCTTGCTTACCTTTTGGGGCAGCAATGGCGATCGCTCCAGCAGTCTCGCTCACTCCAGTTAACGACAATTGCAGGGAGAACGGGACGAGTTTTAGAAACCCCTGCTTTATTTGCCGCTCAAGTTGGTTTTTGGGGTTCTGAGTTAGTGGTGAGTCAGGGATTACTACAATCTCTTCAAGAGGAGCAGATTGAGGCAGTCCTAAACCATGAAGAAGCTCATGCTTACTACCACGATACTTTCTATTTCTTCTGGTTAAACTGGATTCGTCAATTGACCTTTTGGCTTCCTAAAACTGAGTCTCTCTGGCAAGAACTATTACTGTTACGGGAACTTCGAGCAGATCACTGGGCAGCACAACGGGTAGATGCTCTGACGTTAGCAGAGGTTCTTGTATTAGTCGTGCGATCGGCTTCTGCTTCTCCTAATGATTATTGTGCTGCGTTTTATGATACAACTGCTGCAACTCGATTAGAGGAACGAATTGATTTCCTTTTGACTCAGCCGGAAATCAATAAAAGTCAATGTCAGTTTTGGGTTTGGTTCCTTCCGACAACCTTACCTGTGTTGGCAATGTCACTTCATCATTGATTGAATACCGCTTCTACATTAACAAGTTCGGTACGGGCTGCCTCAATGTCATAAACGATCAAGTGTAAACTTGAGTAGGGTTACTGATGCTTTCACAGCAGAATGTAGAAATGTCGCAACCTTTCGTTGTCGGGTTTCAGCACTGGCATTCTCAACCAATTGAGACGATCTCAGCACAGCCCCTACCCAGTGTTGGGTATGCCAAAACGCTTGACCATCTAGGGTAGGAAGGTTGGTGGTGTCGGGATATGGATAAGGAGACACATACCAGTAAGGTTCTGGATAGCCCGTGTCTCCAGGCGATAAACCAACCCCGACCGTCAATGGATGCCCATTTTTGGTACCGGGAAGTGTAATCAGCATTGCGATATCAAGGTGATGGGGCCAAATGTGGATCGCTGAAGCATTCCCAGTGCTAGCGATCGCTTGAAGTAGCCGATCGGTCGTGATGTAGTAATCTGTTAATTCACGCAATGCCAACGTTTGACTGGCATCAAAAGATGCACCATGAGCAAGAGGATGATCGGGAAAGTCATTCGGTGGATAGTCTAAAAACACAATCTTGCTGGCATCTGCACCGAGTTTATAAACCTCTTGCTGGAGCCAGTTCAGTCCTTCTAGCATGGTCTTTCCATGTAATGGCAAAGATGCGATCGCGTCATTGTGATGATCGATCAAGATTAATGTGAGGCTGACAGGTTCTAGTGCGACTTGAAAGGGTTGATCTGCTTGAATAGCTGATCCAACAAACGCTTCTAAAACTGAACTCCATCCAAAACTGGTGTGGCTGTCGTCTGGTAAAGGTTCTGCCAATGCCGCACTCGTTGCGGCAATATATTGAACGGCATAGTGCAATTGCAGTCTGCTTTCGATGAGTTCTTGAGGGTTAATTTTTTCGGTCATTGTTTCTAATTTCATCGTCATCACCATTGGTTAATCAGTTTGTTGTTCTCCATTTGGTTGGTGAGTGCTACCCACCGGGTTACATTCATTCTTCAGCGATCGCCCCATCTACACCACTCAAGTTCTTTGAGTGAAGACGCAACTTAATCGTTTTACATGGAGGCAAGCAGCAGGAGGGTACTACAGCGATCGCATATCACTTCGTTGCATTTGCTATCCTTACCCCTTAAACTTCCATCGTCACTTCCAAGGCGTCCACTTCAATGAGTCCGCTGCAATATCAAATACGGTTGAGGTTGATGGAAGCCCGTCGTCTAATGCTGATCGAAAACGTCGATGTAACCAATGCGGCTTATTAGGTTGGGTATGAGAGTGCCTCACAATTTAGCCGTGAATATTCTCGTATGTTCGGAATGTCACCCATCAAGGATATTGGACAGTTACGTAAAGTCTAGATGGGGGAGTTGCTGATCCATCGGTATCAGTGAAACCTTTGGCATGAGAGAAAGGCGCGGTATGCTTGAGGGGAAATTTCATGCTGCTCCTTTACACGATCGGCTAATCCATGGATTCCAACCCATCAAAATCTGGACGGGGGAGATCTGCTTCTGGGCGAGTTCGAGGAGTCATCCTGTCGCCTCAGGGATGGCAGAGGTTTCAGACGGCAAAACAGCAGGCAGAATCTGATGAAATCTGGGGAAAGCACTTCACCCAGGAAGATCTGAGCGATCGCACTGGACTCTCCCTCAATACCCTTTCCCGCCTTTTTAAGCGCGAACAGGGAGTCGATCGCCAGTCGGTGGAGTATCTCTTTCGGGCGTTTGGGCTGGAATTAACACAATCAGATCTTACGTCCCCAGTTGCAGCTAATGAAGCGCCGGAACCCCGACGAGCAGATTTTCACCAGGACTGGGATACGGCGGTAGATGCCTCAGTGTTTTATGGGCGTGAGGCAGAACTGGCGCAACTGTGGCAGTGGGTTGTATCTGAGCGCTGTCGTGTGGTCGGGTTGTTGGGCATTGGCGGCATGGGCAAAAGTACGATCGCGGTCAAAGCTGCGCTTCAGATGCAGACAGAGTTTGAGATCGTCGTGTGGCGATCGCTTGCCAACGCGCTACCGCTGAATGAACTTCTGTCGAGCCTGCTGAAGTTTCTCATGCCGCTCTATGGGGACGATCCGATCATCCCCACCACGCTCGATCAGCAGCTTTCCAAACTGATGCAATATCTGCGATCGCGTCGGTGTTTATTGATTCTGGATAATGCTGAAACCATTTTGCAGTGCGAGTCGGTAGGACAATGGCGATTGGGTTATGAAGGGTACGGACAGTTGCTCAGAGCCATTGGCGAAGCCTCTCACCAAAGCTGTTTGTTGCTGACCAGTCGAGAAAAACCACGGGAAATGGCGCTGATGGAAGGCGCACAGGTGCTCGTGCGATCGCTATCCTTAAGTGGACTGACATCCGATGACGGACGCGCCATCTTTCGGCAAAAAGGAGCGTTTACAGGCTCAGAAGCGGAATGGCAGATGTTGATCCAGCACTATGGTGGTAATCCGCTGGCGCTAAAACTAGTAGCAAGTGCAATTCAGGATTTGTTTAATGGCAGCATTACCGAGGTAATGCCCTATCTCAGTCAGGGATTGGCTGTATTTGAAGACATCCGCGATGTGCTGGAGCGTCAGTTCGATCGCCTTTCCGAAGCTGAACAGAAAATCCTGTTCTGGTTTGCTATTCATCGAGAACCCGTCTCAATCACAGACATTCGAGAAAATGTAGTTGATCCTGCTGCTCAGCAACGTGTACCCAATCTCGTCAATGCGCTACTCCGGCGATCGTTGCTCGAAAAAAGTGATGGGTTATTCTTCTTGCAACCTGTGGTGATGGAATATGTTACAGAACGCTTTGTGCAGCAGATCTGTATCGAATTTGAGACGCAGGAGCTGAACGTTTGGCAAACGCACTCCTTACTGCGAGTACAAGCAAAAGATTACATTCGAGAGATTCAAACGCGATTAATTGTGCAGCCTGTGATGGAACGGCTATTGTCTCGCTTTGGCAGTGTAGGGGCGATCGAGGCACAAGCAAGGCATATATTAACGCAACAGGGGAAGCAACCAGGGTACATTGCAGGCAACCTGATTAACCTGCTGGTGCAGTTTCAAGTGGACTTACGCGGTTCAGATTTTTCTGGTCTTGTGGTGCAGCAAGCCGACTTGCAGCAGGTCGATTTAGCCGGGGTCAATTTTCAGAATGCCACGTTTGCTAAGTCCATCTTTTCTGAAGTATTCAGTATTGCCATGTCAGTCGCTCTGAGCCCAGACGGACAGATGATGGCAGTGGGCGATTCCATTGGCAACATCTATCTCTGGAATCTCACCACAACCCAACTCTTAGCCACCTTTGAAGGACACATCGGCTGGGTTTGGTCGGTTGCTTTTAGTCCAGATGGCACTCTGCTAGCCAGCGGCAGTACGGATAGTTCTGTGCGCTTGTGGGATGTCCAGAGTGGGCAATGCTTGCAGGTGATCACAGAGCATACACGTAGCGTTCGGGCAGTGAGTTTTAGTCCTGATAGCCAGCAGTTAGCAAGTGCTAGTGAAGACAAAACGGTGCGCTTATGGAATTTGCAAGGGCAGTGTCTCCGTATTTTAAAGGGACACTCCCAGAGCGTTTATTCTGTCCACTTCGCTCCGGATCAGCAAACCTTAGCTAGCAGCAGTAATGATGCAACGATTCGGATTTGGGAGGTGAGTAATGGTCGCTGCTTGAGTATCTTACAGGGGCATACCAGTGGGGTTCAGTGTGTGCGCTACAGCCCGAATGGTCAACTGTTAGCGAGTGGCTGTCGGGATGGCTCGATTCGACTGTGGAGCGGTTATCTGCCTCATAATCCATCGTCGAAGCCTAGTACCATAACTTCCAGTGCCAAGCCATTACAGGGACATACCGACTGGGTTTGGAACATTGCCTTTAGCCCAGATGGTCAGTGGTTAGCCAGTGCCAGTCTCGATAGTACGCTGCGCCTTTGGAGTGTTCCGGACGGGCAACCCATTCATGTACTTAAGGGTCATACCCATGATGTTTACGGACTTGCTATCAGTGCCGATAGTCAATTGTTAGTCAGTACAGGAAAAGACTATACAGTGCGGCTCTGGGATTTACAAGGCGGACAGAACCTGAAAACGTTACGTGGATATATCGGTGGGATTCACTCCCTGAGCCTCAGTTCAGATAACCAAATGCTGGCTAGTGGCGGACAGAGTGAAACGATTCACGTGTGGCGTGTGCAACGAGATCGCGATCGCTCGCAACTTCACCCCTACAAAACCTTTTCTAGTCCGACCCGTCGGATATCACCCTTCACCAACGTCAGCTTCAGTTCTAATAATCAAACAGTCGCGATCAATCGACACGATGAGTCGATCGCCCTATGGAATACCGAAACTGGACACGTCGATCAATGGTCAGCACACAGCGCATCCATCTGGACAATTTTGTTTAGCCCAACGGGGCAAATTTTGGCAAGCAGTAGTTATGATTGCACCGTGCGACTGTGGGATGTGCAGACGCACCAGTGTTTGCACGTGTTGTGCGGACATGAGAGTGGGATTCGCGCGATTGCTTTCGGCAACAGCGGAGATCCTACGACTGACCCCAGCGGTCAACGGTTGGCAAGTGGCAGTTTTGATCTCACCATTCGCGTGTGGGATGTGCAAACTGGAGAATGTCTAAAAGTTTTGCAGGGGCATATCGGTGCAGTTTTCTCACTCGCGTTTGACCCCAGCGGTCGATTCCTGGCAAGTGGCAGTCATGACCAGACCATTCGCATATGGGATGTACAAACTGGGGAATGTCTGAAAGTTTTGCAGGGGCATACAGGAGCCATCTGGACGGTTGCCATCTGTTCCAACGCTCGATTCCTGGCAAGTGGTGGTGATGATCAAACGATTCGACTATGGGATCTGCAAACGGGGCATTGCCTTCACATCCTGGATGAACATAGCGGTTGGGTGCGGTCAGTCGTTTTTAGCTCTGACGGTCAAATCCTATTCAGTGGTAGCAACGATCGCACCATTAAGCTATGGGATGTGGAGACAGGACGCTGTATCAGCACGTTGACGGTCGATCGCCTCTATGAAGGCATGAACATTCAAGGTGCAACGGGGTTGACGGTCGCTCAAAAGTCTACCCTTAAAGCATTAGGGGCAACTGGGCATTAAGGCGATCGCCCTTGGTGGGCACTCCGTGCCATCGCCCCTCATTCAGCACATTCTCTTTTTCTCGATCACCTCTAACAACCGACCAAAAGCGTTGAGCGATCGCGCTCTTTCCTCATTCACAAGTTGGTCAAGTTCATCTAAAGCAAGTTCTCTCGCTCCGTTCGCCAGAATTTTTTCAACTTGTTCATTGTCAGTCAAACTGGTGGGCAATAGGGAAACCTCACGATACAGTTCTAGGGTTGATGGCGATAGCATCATCACGGTTTCAGGAGCCGCTAGCATCTGAAGATAATGCCATGCGGATTCAGGTGAAATATCTGTGCAATCCCACACCAGACGCAACGGCTTTGCCCCTTCAGGAAGCGATCGCCAACGTTCACATTGACAAAGCTGGCGATAGTGCTGGTACAGCAGCTTGGCTTGCATCAGGCTGAAAGATGTTTTTGAGTTAGCAATGAGTGGATCAATCACTGCATCCAAACGACCCATTGAAACACTGACAAAACAAACCACATCACTGACCGATTTTTCTTGTTGAACCAGTCTCTCCAGCCCCCTCAGATACCCATCAAATACCTGCTGATACCCATCTGGAGAAAACACTAGCGTTGCATTTACATTGATGCGATCGCCAACCAATTGTGTAATCACAGGCAACATCAATGGAGTTGCTGGAATTCTCAGCAACAAATTACTCCATCCAACGGAACACCAGATTTTTTGTGCGGCGGCGATCGCGGTTTCAGGCTGAAGCAGTGCGTCAGGCGGCAGATCGACCTGGACGTAGCCATCCCGTCCTTGCGTCTGAGAATGGACTGGTTTCAGCAAATCAGCCGCTAATTGCAGATCTCGCACAACCAAATAGTCATAATCCGATTGTGCAGTCTGGCTCATCCCTTTCTGCGCCAGTATGATGAAGTCGCGATCGTACTCTTGCCCTTCAATTGCCGCTTGCAAGCTTTCAAAGCTTGATCGGGCACCCCTTAAACCATCTTCCTCAATGCATTGCTGCAACTCACCCCGACTAATCCAACCTCGCTCAAGTCCATCGAGCCAAACGGATTGTCCACAGCGCCGGAGTGATTGCAACAGGTTCATAGCAGCGAACTTCACGAGGAAGATTCAAACATCTATAAACCAGTCTGCAAAACTGCTTCAAATTTCACCACTCAAGATCCCTCAGTTAAGCGTCAGTATAATTAACTTGCTGCTAATACCCCGTTTCTCTAAAAAGAGGCTACAGATGGAAGGGCACCCCGCGACGCGGGGTGCCCTTCCATCTGTAGCCCTAATTTTTGGAGTTGGTATTACCACTTGCGCCAAAGGCTTCGAGGTATTTTAGCCCTGAGCCTGTGTTAAACAGAACCACGCGTTCATCTCGATCGACCTTGCCCTGATCAATGAGTTGTTGCAGTGCAGGGATGCAAGCTCCTCCTTCCGGTGCTGCAAAAATGCCCTCAGTCTTTCCAATCTCTTTTACTCCAGTCAACAGAGCGTCATCGGTCACTGCGATCGCAGTTCCACCGCTCTGACGCAAAATATCTAGCATAATGAAATCTCCGATCGCCTTTGGAACTCGCAACCCAGAGGCAACGGTATGGGCATTGGCAATTTCTGCTCCCACGGATAAGCCCGACTCAAATGCCTGGGTGATCGGGGCACATCCTGCTGCCTGTACACTCACCATGCGTGGACGGTGAGTCCCAATCCAGCCCATCCGCTCCATCTCATCAAAGGCTTTCCACATGCCGATCAAGCCCGTTCCACCACCCGTTGGATAAAGAATCACATCCGGCAGTTCCCAACCAAACTGCTCTGCTAGCTCGTAGCCCATTGTTTTCTTGCCCTCTACCCGATACGGTTCCTTCAGGGTAGAAACCTCAAACCATCCCTCTGCGGCTTTGCGTTCTGCAACAATTCGCCCACAGTCGGTGATTAATCCATCTATCAGGGTGACGGTTGCCCCGGTTTGCCGGCATTCAATAATGTTGGCAATGGGAGTATCTTTTGGCATAAAGATAAAGGCTTCCAGTCCAGCCTTCGCAGCATAGGCAGCGAGTGCACCCGCAGCATTTCCCGCTGAGGGAACGGCTAACTTTCTCACGCCTAACTCTTTTGCCATTGACACCGCAGCCGTCATTCCTCGTGCCTTGAAAGAAGCAGTCGGGTTTTGCGACTCATCTTTGATGTAAAGATGCTTGAGTCCCAACAGTTGCCCTAATTTTTCTGCCTTGAGTAATGGAGTCATGCCTTCGCCTAAGCTCACCTGATTGGCAGGATCATCAACAGGTAACACTTCGGCGTAGCGCCATAGCGTTGGCGGGCGATCGCGCAAAACTTCGTGCGTCAGTGAGTGTGCAGCGCGATCGAGATCATAAGCAACCATCAATGGTTTGCCGCACTCACAGAGGTTGTAGAGGCGACGGGGTGGGTAATGGTTGTTGCAGGATGAGCAGTACAGATGAGTTACATTCATTGGCTTAACTGTATTAAGAAGTTTAAGGAAATGAGGCAACAGTTGAATACAGGCAATTACTGTGGCGTGAATACTTTAACTCACCTAAGTTACCTGGTCTAATTTGGCAAAACTTGAGATGATGGATCGACCCAGAAGATCTAAACACCCGCTAACATCAGTACCGGGAGGAGTCGAATGAGCAGATGAGTAAGGGGCACTGGAGTAGGCGAATCAGTCGAGGAGTGCCCATCGTTCAAAGGCTCTTCTCAGATAAAGGATGGTGGCGGTTCTTGCAGTTTGTTCTGGTGGGACTGCTCATTACCGTTGGTCTCCATGCCGGAACTGCAGTGGGATTCCAAGAGCCTAGCAAGAGAGCAGAGAATACGGAGCAAATCAGAATTACATCAAATCCTCTTCCGTCCTCTACGATTTCTTCTCCCGCTCAGCTTGTGCAGCAAGCAGAAGCCCATTACCAGGCAGGGCAACTCTCAGAGGCGATCGCGCTCTGGCAACAGGCGACAACCCGCTATGAGACGGCGGGCGATTCTCTTAATCAAGCACTGGTTCTTAGTTTTCTTGCCACTGCCTTTACAGATCAGGGACAGTGGATGCAAGCAAATGAGGCGATTAATCAAGCAGTTTTGCTGCTAAATGCTCCAAACCTGCCACCCAGTCCAGATGTCTCAGCCGTTCTCGCCCAGGTTCTCACTGTTCAAGGGGAGCTACAGTTCACTCAAGGTCAAGCACTAGCAGCACTGGAAACCTGGCAACAGTCCGAAACGGCTTACCATCAAACGAATGATACCAGCGGTATCTTGGGCAGTCAGATTAACCAGGCACGGGCGTTGCAGTCAGAGGGACTTTACAGACGAGCCACAACTCTGCTCACCCAGGTTGAACAAGCCTTACAAGACCAGCCCGATTCACAGCTCAAGGTAGCCGGATTGCGAAGTCTGGGTAAGATGCTGCGGTTGGTTGGCGATTTAGCTCAATCAAGAGCGGTTTTGGAACACAGCTTGGCGATCGCACTCGAACTCCAAGGTGAGACTCCTGAATCTGCGTCCGACATCAGCGGCATTTTGCTCAGTTTGGGTAACACAACTCGCGCTCAAGGAGAAACGGATACCGCACTCGCGTTCTATCAACAGGCGACAACCACGGCTCCCTCGCTCACGATAAAAACGCAAGTTCAGCTGCTTCAGTTCAGTCTGCTAGTTGAAACTGAGCGACTGGCAGATGCACAGCGACTGTTGCCAGAGCTCCAATCTCAGATCGCTGATTTACCCCCTGGTCGTCTGGCTATTTATGCCCGAATCAACTGGGCTCAAAACGTAATTAAATTAAGAAATAGGGAGATAGAAAGCTCAGGGGAGGCATCCTTTGATTTTCTCAGTATCTCAGTCCAAGATCTCGCCATTGCGGTTGAGCAAGCTCGGAGTATGAGCGATCGCCGAGCTGAATCTTATGCTCTTGGTACGTTAGGTAGCCTATATGAAACGACTCACCAGTGGAGCAACGCTAAAACTCTGACGCAACAAGCACTCAGTTTGGCGCAGTCCATTGATGCGCCTGATGTGGCTTATCAGTGGCAGTGGCAACTGGGACGAATTTTTTGTCAGAATACCCAGCCCTGCCCAGCTACAGGAGATTTGCAAAATGCAACGGCTGCCTACGCAGAAGCAGTCAAAATCTTGCAATCCCTTCGCAGTGATTTAGTTGCAATCAATTCAGACGTGCAGTTCTCGTTTCGAGAAAGTGTTGAACCTGTTTACCGACAGTTTGTGGAATTGCTCTTACAGTCTGAGAGCAACACACCAACTCAGGAAAACCTGAAACAGGCACGTCAAGTCATCGAAGCCCTCCAGTTAGCAGAACTAGATAACTTCTTTCGAGAAGCCTGTGTCAATGTTCGCCCGGTTGAGATCGACCAAATTGATCCGCAAGCTGCTGTCATTTACCCGATTATTCTGCCCACCCAGTTTGCGGTAATTCTGGCGTTACCCAACCAGCCTTTGCGCTATTACAACACTCCACTGACTCAAGCTGAAGTAGAACGCATCCTCACCCAACTGCACCAATCCCTTAGACCGACTGCCTTTCTCGAAGATTGGTTACCTGTTGCTCAACAGGTTTACGATTTACTTCTGCGTCCGGTAGAGACTGAACTGGCAGCCAGTGAAATCAAAACTCTAGTGTTTGTGCCTGATGGCTTGCTGCGAAGTTTGCCAATGGCAGTGCTCCACGACGGTCAGCACTACCTGATTGAAAACTATGCAGTGGTATTCAATCCGGGCTTACACCTGCTGCAACCCGAACCGCTCGAAAATCTGCAATTGCGTGGACTACTGGCAGGATTGAGTCAAGCTCGTGAGGACTTTCCAGCGCTGCCGAACGTCACAGTTGAGATTAATCAAATCGAAACGGCCCTTTCAGCTCAGGTGTTACTCGATCAGTCATTTACTAATGAAGCATTTCAAGCCCAGATTGACTCTACTCCGTCGCCAATTGTGCATTTAGCCACGCACGGTCAGTTTAGCTCAAATGCAGATGATACATTCATCTTGACGTGGAATGGACGTATCAACGTTAGACAGTTAGATCAACTGCTTCGGACTAGGGAGGGCAATCTCAACCCAATCGAACTGCTAGTATTAAGCGCTTGTCAAACGGCAACGGGTGATGATCGAGCGGCCCTGGGAATGGCAGGAGTAGCAGTGCGATCGGGGGCACGCAGCACGCTTGCCTCGTTGTGGTCGGTTAGCGATCGCTCCACCGCATTGTTGATGATTGAGTTTTACCGAGAGCTAGGACAGCCGGGGATGACCAAAGCCGAAGCTCTACGTCGAGCTCAGGTTGCTTTGCTGCAACAACAGGATTACGCCTCCCCTTATTACTGGTCACCGTTTGTGCTTTTAGGCAATTGGCTCTAGAAGTTAAGCGACCGCATTTATCCTATGTGGACAACCCTAAGACAGCAAATTTGGCGATGGCGCGGAGTCCTCATCACCGCCCCTAGTGTTGCCGGAGGATTGTTGCTGCTGCGATGCTTGGGCGCACTGCAGTTTATGGAGCTAATGGCGCTTGATCAGCTGTTTCGTCTGCGTCCCCTTGAACCGGCTGATTCACGAATTATCCTCGTGACTATAGATGAATCAGACATCAAACAGCTTGGACAATGGCCAATGTCCGATGCAGTGTTAGCTCAGTTGATTTTATCCATTAAACAACAACAACCCAGAGCCATTGGACTAGACATCTTTCGAGATTTACCTGTAGAACCAGGACACTCTGAGCTGATCAATGTTTTTACCTCTACCCCTAACCTGATTGGAATTGAGAAAGTGATTGAAACAGCTCAAGGTGAAGTGGTTCAAGCACCACCAGCCTTGGAGCAGCATAATCGAGTCAGTGCTAGCGATCTTCTCTTAGATACCGATAGTACAGTTCGCCGCAGTTTGCTGTACCTCAGCAATCAAGATGGAAAATCGATCGCGACCCTAGGAACACAATTAGCTCTGGTGTATCTCAAGAAAGAAGGCATCCAGCTTGAAACAATCAACCTCACCAAAGGACAACTCCGGTTAGGTCGAGCGGCTTTTACTTCCTTACGTCCGAATGATGGCGGTTATGTAGGTGTTGATGCCGGTGGATATCAAATTCTTTCAAACTTTCCAAAACTCCAGGACCATTTTCGCACCGTCTCAATAACGGAAGTATTGCAAGGACGCATACCCCAAGATTTAATGCGCGATCGCATTGTGCTGATTGGATTAACAGCCGAGAGCCTTGAAGACAAATTTTTCACCTCCTACACCACTAACTCAATTGCAGCACCCGCAGGGGTTGAAGTTCATGCATTGTTAAGCAGCCAATTGCTCAGTGCTGCTTTGGATGGTCGTCCTTTATTAGATGCCTGGTCAGAGCCGCTGGAATGGCTGTGGATTATCTTTTGGTCTACGGTTGGAGCTGTTGTGGGTTGGGTATCGCGATCGCCTCGTCAGACCGCATGTAGAGTTACTTTTTTAGGAGTTGTGCTTCTAGTCGGTGCATACGGACTGTTTTTAGTAGGGTGGTGGATTATTATCATTCCTCCCTTGCTAGCCCTCGCTGGCTCTGCCGTTACAAGTAATGGCTACCTGCTGTGGGAGAACCTGAGGGGGTATGCCCGCAATCTGGAACAGAAAGTGGAAGAACGAACTGCAAAATTAGGGCAAGAAATTGTTGAACGAAAACAGGCAGAAGATACTCTGAATCAACAAAAACAGCTCCTGCAAGCGATCGTGGACCACATTCCTGCCATGATTACGCTCTACAATGCGGAGGGAAAAGTTGAATTCGTGAATCGTCAGTGTGAGCAAATCTTGGGGTGGACAACTACAGATCTGCACCATATTGACCTGATTGCTGCGTGTTGTTCTGATTCGGAGCAACAGCAGCAAATTTTAGATCACATGTTATCTGCAACAGGTGCCTGGTTAGATCTTAAAATCAGAACAAAGGACGATCGCCTGGTCAACACAGCATGGGCAAATGTTCAAATTGCAGAGCGCTTATTCGTTGGCATTGGACAAGATATTAGCGATCGCAAGCGAGCTGAAGAAGCGTCGATTTTGGATGAGCGCAATCGGATGGCGCGAGAAATTCACGATACCTTAGCCCAGGCATTTACCGGTATTCTGCTGCATGTCGGGGCGGCAAGCGAGCAGATTACCAAAAAGCCAGCCTCGGCACAAGCTCATTTGGAAACGGTGGAAGAATTAGCTCGAACTGGACTAGCTGAAGCGCGGCGATCAGTAGCGGCACTACGTCCTAAACTGTTGGAAGAAGGAAACTTATTTAGCGCTCTCAAACACCTGACCACTCAAATGAGAGCGACTACGAATACCAATCTCACGTGTGACATCATCGGGACTGCCTACCCTTTGCCACCCGATGTGGAAAATCATTTACTTCGCATTGGACAAGAAGCACTGACTAACGCCGTTAAGTATGCTCACGCCACTGAAATTCAGGTTGAGCTAGTTTGTGAGGAGTCACAGTGTCTTCTGCGAGTAAAGGACAATGGACAGGGATTTGAAGTGAGTCAAATTCCCCTGGGTAAAGGGTTTGGATTATTGGGAATGAGTGAACGGGTAGAGCAAATTGACGGTGAGTTAATCATTCACAGTCAACTAGGACAAGGCACAGAAATCGTTGTAATCGCGAATCGGAAGTAGATATTTTTCTCTATCCTTCACAAAATGCTCTTGGGTACGAGGTCAGCCCATCTGTCGCCACTTGTTGCGATGATAAGCACAAAGAGTCGCATTACAAGCATTAGAAGCAACGCAAAGCAGTTTCCCTTTACACGCTAACCGCACCTCATCCACCCATTCTTTGTCCCCACTTAAGTAACTCACACTAGAGACTCCTAATGCCTTGCCTGCTTCTCCTAATTGACTGACAAATCTTCTAATGTAGGTTGGGTGGAGCAGAGCGTAACCCAATACTTACCTAGATTCTGTTGGGTTACGCATTCGCTTCACCCAACCTACGACATACTAGGCTCTTCTAATGCCTTATCTGCTCCTAATCTCATTCATGCAGGGCTTCACTGGTTAGATTGGCAATTGCTTTAACAAGTTCCTGAGGTTCGATCGGTTTAGACATGTAATGCTGAAAACCGGCAGCGATCGCTTGTTTCTGGTCAGGCTCCCCGGCATAGGCAGTGAGCGCGATCGCTGGCATCATTTTGTCTTGCGCTTTTTTGTCTTGCGCTTCCATGGCTCGAATTTGACGGATTAGCATATATCCATCCATATCTGGCATTCCAATATCACTCAACAGAATATTGGGCTTAAGCTGTGCTAACACCTGTAAAGCTTCCTCAGCTGAGCTTACAGCCGTTACGGTCGCCCCTGCCTGTTTGAGTACAACGATGTAAAAGTCACGAGTATCTGTATCATCATCCACCACTAAAATTTGTAGGTTAGTGAGAGGTGCGTTAAATGATGAGTGATCAATGGTGAAGGCTGTATCCTCGGTTTTTGATCCCTTTTCAGTTCTACTAAGTAACGGTAGTCTGACGATGAACGTTGCTCCCTGTCCTTCCCCCAGGCTTTCTGCCCAGACTGTTCCACCGTGTAGCTCTACCAGATGACGAACGATCGCTAAGCCTAAGCCCAAGCCACCAAACTTACGAGTGGTCTTACTGTCAGCCTGACGAAAGTAGTCGAACACATGCGGCAGGAAATCAGGGCTAATTCCCTTACCCGTATCACTCACGGTGAGTTGAACAGAGGAATGGAAGGGCAAGGAGGTCACTGTCTTCACTTCTTTGCCCCCTTGTCTTGCATCCTGACCTTCCTGTACCTGCTCCAGTTTTACCTCTACTCGCCCACCTTCAGGTGTGAATTTAATTGCATTGGATAAGAGGTTCCAAACTACCTGTTGTAAGCGGTTAGGATCTCCTAAGACTTCTCCTGTAGAAGCATCAAAGTCCGTTTGGATTTCAATCATTTTTGCCTCTGAGGCTAAACGGACTGTTTCTATGGATGATTCGATTACAGTGACAAGATTGATCGGGATCGTATTGAAACTGACTTTGCCTTGCAGAATTCGAGAAACATCTAGCAAATCTTCAATAAGTTGTGCCTGTAGCTTGGCGTTACGCTCAATCGTCTCAACAGCTTTTTTGAGCACTGCTGCATCAAACTCACGGGTTTGCAGAAGTTTTGCCCAACCCAGAATGGGGTTGAGGGGCGATCGCAACTCATGGGATAGCACTGCCAAAAACTCATCTTTAATCCGGTTGGCTTGCTCGGCAGTCTCCCGTGCGATTTGTTCTCGTTGCAGCAGTTGTTCTCGTTCGGCTTCAGCTTGTTTCCGATCTGTGATGTCTGTAATGATTCCGACTAATCGGGTCGGTTGACCCTGTATGTTTTGATAGATGCTGCCGCGTACCGCAATCCAAGCGGGATAACCATCAGCCCGAGTTATTCTACATTCAAAATCCAGATCTTCATAAGTCGAGAGTGTTTGCTGAAACTTCAGCTCGATGTCCGCTCGGTCGTCTGGATGAATATGATTCAAAAGGGTTCCATAATTCCATTCTGGCAGCAGTGAGTCATAACCAAAGATTTGGTCATGCAGCAGCGATCGCCGAGAAGTGCGTGACGGAATCGTTAAATCCAATTCCCACTCTCCAATCTGCGAGGAATCAAGCACAAACTGCAGTTGTGCCTCTCGTTCGCGCAAGGCTGCTTCAATTTGTTTTTGGTGATCAATGTCGGTGATGGTGCCGATCCAACTGGTGATTGTTCCCCGGCTGTCGCGCAGCGGCACTCCTTGACTGATAAACCAGCGGTAGATGCCATCAAAACGGCGCAGGCGATACTCTACTGCATCAGAGTTTCCAGTGGCGATCGCCTGTCTCCAAACTTGCATGGTGCGATCGCGATCGTCAGGGTGAACGGATACGATGCCACCAAAACCAATTGACTCTGCTTCGCTCAATCCGGTGTAGTCATACCAGTGCTGATTGAAGTATTGCATTGTCCCCGTTGGATGCATCAGCCAAACTACTTGAGGCATTGCTTCAGCTAAGTCTCGATACCGTTGTTCGCTCTTTTGCAGGGCAATTTCTGTCTGCTTGCGGTCGGTAATGTCTTCGGTGACTCCTGCTAGTTGATAGGGCTCTCCATCTGAGTTACGAGATACAAAGCAGCGATCGCGCACCCACCGAATTGAACCATCAGGACGAATGATCCGGTATTCGTCATCTTGACTATCGCTGGTAGGACCCTGGTCAAGTGCCATTTGGATGCGCTCGCGATCGTCTGGGTGAATGGTTTGCATCCACACCCCGTAATCGGCGTACAGTTCCTCACGCGGGCGGCCCCAAATTTGCTCATACGCCGGACTCAGGTAAAGCATCTGCTGCGTTTGCAGGTCGAGCAGCCAGAAGGCACTTTGAATCGTCTCTGCCATCTGACGAAATCGATCCTCACTATCATTTCGAGCCAGGATTGCCCGATCGCGCTTGGCCTCGGCTTGCTGCCGCGCGGCCATTTGCTGTTCTAGCTTCTGGTTTGCGGTTTGCAATTGCAGTGAAAGTTGGCGCGATCGCAGCAAAATCTCGACCCGTGCCTGTAATTCAGCTTTTTCGATCGGTTGGGTAATCAGTTCATCAATGCTTTGCCACAGTTGCCGCGTCACATATTTCACATCTTGCCGACTCGTTGCTAACAAAAACGGTAGCAAAACGGGACTCTCGGCAGTTCGTCTGGCTTGTACAGCCTGCCACAGTTGGTCTAAAGCTCTGGCTCCAATAATGCACAGATCAAAGGGTTGAGACACCAGTGATTCACTCACGGTCTCGGCATCCCAATCTGGCACAAGCATGTCATAACGGGGTTCTAGCCACTCGCATAAGAGTCGACGATTTTCACGGTGTTCTAACAGCAGCAAAATTCGACTCATTCCGATCCTTTCAGCAAATTTTGAATTAACTGCAAGAACTCCCGCATGATCAGAGGTTTTCCCAACAGTCCTAGTGCGCCATGAGTAACACTAGCTTGTTGAACGGCTGCTTGGCGTTGGGGTGAGATGACAAGAAAAGGAATTCCCTGTTCTCGCAGTCGCTGACACAGTTTCCAAATTCTGGCATCAAATCCAGAAATATCAACCAATGCCAGCTTGATTGTAGTGGTAGTATTCATAGCTTCTTCCACCTCCTCTAGACTGATTTTGGCCAGAACCTGGTAGCCCTGCCGTGCTAGAACCTGGGTAAGCAATTCTAAGTTGCAGCGGTTGCGATCGACAGCTAGAATTAGAGGTTTGAGGGCTTCATCAGTCACATTGGTTATTTACCTGTTCTGGCTCACCCCTCAAGATGCCTCGAAGTTGCGATAGGGGTTGCCCAACTTGAATGCCATCTGAAGTAATATCCAGTTCACGCAACGTGCGCTCAAAATTAGATAGTCGCTTTTTCAGTACACCGATCGCCTTACGCATTTCTCCCTGCATCTCTAGATAGCGCAAGAACACAATGTTGTCTGCCAGGTAGCTAATGCCAATCTCAGTAGCGCGAAAATCGCCAGTGATTCCCTCAGTTTCATTAATCAAAATTACCGTGACACCTACATTCTGCAAATATTTGCACAGCGCATGGAGATGACTAACCAAATCTGCTCCTCGTACTGATAGACGATAGCCTGCAATACTGTCGAGCATGACAATTCGCGCCTGTTTTTGCTCCACTTCCTGCCGCACTAAATTAGCAAACTCGTCTGGGCTAAACTGTAGCGGCTCAACGGCGACAATCGACAAGGTTTCACGTTGAACCATTTCCCGCACTGGAATGTTAATCGCTTCTGCCCGGTGCAGCACCATGCTGGACTGCTCCTCAAAGGCGTAAAGCACCGATCGCTCTCCTCGTTCAGCAGCAGCTTTTATAAACTGAACGCCGATTGTGGTCTTACCGACTCCAGTTGGTCCCGTAAAAATCGTCACTGTTCCCCGTTCAATTCCGCCATTGAGCAACGCATCGAGTTCTGGCACCCCTGAAGGAATTGCCTCCATCTTGAAATCTCGCTCATACGCCTCAGGCTGAAGCCGGGGAAAAACTTCCATACCTGTAGCCAGCAAACGAAACGTGTGAGCGCCTGCCCGAAAGCCAGATCCTCGAAACTTAACTACCATCAGGCAACGGGTGCCATTAGTCTGTTGAAGCTCGATTACGCCATCGCTCATGAACTGCAAGTCGTCATCTGGCATGGTCGGGCTGCTTTCCGAGGCAAATAGGACGGTCGCGCCCTGCTCTAATAGAAACCGCAAAAACGATAGCACCTGCTTGCGAAACTGGAAGACATCCGTTGCCAGGTAGCGAAACTGGGTCATTGCATCAATAAACACACGCTTGGGTTGAAGCTGCTTGACCTGCTCCACAATTTTTTGGGTGGTCGGTTCCCGCTCAACTTCAGCAGGGGAAAAGATGTCGTAGGTTTCGACTTCCGTAAAAAAATCTGAACTGGGGCTAAGGTCAAGAAACGTAATGGCTTCGGTGTTAAACCCCAGACGGTTACCATTCGTCCGCACTTGTGACTCAGCCTCGCCCAAAACGATAAAGAGGCTGTTTTCTCCTTGCGCTACACCTGCTGATAAAAACTCTAGCCCCAGTGTCGTTTTCCCTACACCAGGGCCACCCCGTACAAGATAAGCCTGTTGAGGAATTAAACCACCATATAAAATCTCATCTAATCCTGGAACTCCAGTTGAAAGGCGATCGTGTTGCATCAAAGTTTCGAATATCTTTTGCTTAGAAACATTAGTACATATATGAAAATTTTTTCATATTTTTGAAGCTCATAGTTCTATCGAAAGGGTGACGATGCTTTAAGACCTTTTCAATCATATGCTGAATGTAGTGCAGCAAGCCTCATGTTTTAATCCCTGAGCCTTCAGACAATACTGCTAACTCGCATGAAGAGTTACCTCTTGATCCAACAAGTGTGGTCTGAAACTGAACAGCAATTATCAAACTTCTCAACTTACCGGATGGCACAATTAGCTTCAACTATGATGAGTTATGTCACTACATTAAAACAAAGTTTTTTAACCTTAAGAACTCATTAAGATTTGCAAATCTTCGGCAAACGATCGCTTCCTATTTTGATACTGTGATTACCCCTCAACTCTCTACAAATATCTAGCACTAATCGCTTCCCAATCTGCTTTTGATTCAGTAGAGATATGAAATATAACTTCCACTCGACGACCTTCGCGATCGATTCCAATGACCAGCAGACCTCGATTGGTTTGTTCCTCAGCAAAAATGCCTTTGAGATCGGAGTACTTCATTTGTGGATTCTTATACCAGTTTGATTTGAAAAGTATGCAGATGCCCGCAGGGGCGAATGGCCATTCGCCCTTACAAGGAGCTGATGTGTCGTGAAATCTATTTAAATCGGTATTACCTCATTATTTTTAAGGTACAGCAGTTATACCAATTCCAAAATTACAGATAGAAGGGCATCCCGCAAAGCGGGGTGCCCTTCTATCTGTAGCTCTTTTTAGAGAAACGTTATTACTATAAACAGGGAAATTATTAGGAGAATTAGGTTGGCGATGTCGTTAGTTGATATTGGCGTGAATTTAACCCATGCCGCTTTTGATGCCGATCGCCAGCAGGTGATTGATCAGGCGATCGCCGCTGGAGTTCGCACCATGATTCTCACGGGTACCACGGTTGAGGGGAGCCAGGAGGCTCAGAGGCTTGCCAGTCAATATGTTGGAA
Organism: Oculatella sp. FACHB-28; assembly: GCF_014696015.1. Classification (NCBI taxonomy): domain Bacteria; kingdom Bacillati; phylum Cyanobacteriota; class Cyanophyceae; order Oculatellales; family Oculatellaceae; genus Oculatella; species Oculatella sp. FACHB-28. The sequence goes on from NZ_JACJPJ010000091.1 coordinate 52,635, forward strand.
CCTTGTATTCGACGGCAGGGGTACATCCTCACGATGTGCGTCACTGCGATCAGAAAACCATTTTCCGCTTGCAAGAGTTGGCTGCTCAACCTGGAGTCGTAGCCATTGGTGAGTGTGGATTGGACTTTAACCGCGATTATTCTCCTCGTCCTGAGCAAGAGCAATGGTTTGAAGCACAACTGCAACTGGCTTGTGAACTGAAGCTGCCTCTATTTCTGCATGAGCGGGATGCCCACCAACGCTTTATGGAAATCCTCAAGCCTTATCGGAATCAACTATCCGCAGCGGTGGTGCACTGTTTTACAGGCAATGGAGAGGAACTGAAGACATACCTAGATTGGGATTTACACATTGGTATCACGGGTTGGATTTGCGATGAGCGACGGGGACTGCATCTCCGGGAACTCATACGATTGATCCCCTTAAATCGGCTGATGCTAGAAACGGATGCCCCCTACCTGACTCCTAGAACGCTGCGCCCAAAGCCGAAGGGCGGACGCAATGAGCCAGCCTTTTTACCCCATGTGCTGCAAACGGTTGCAGGTGCGATCGCCAGACCTGCTGAGGAAGTTGCCCAAGCTACCACTGCCACCGCTAAACGGTTCTTCAAACTTTCAAACTAAGGTTCAACGATGCAGATGAGCTCGTTCTGTGGGTGCGATCGCCTCAAAATATTGCCCATGAAAATCGAAGGGAAGGTGATAGGGCAACTCAACTTTGGCTAACTCATCCCAAGACTGAGCATTTAGCACTAACAAGAATGAGTTTTCTGTTTGCACATTCAGCACCACGGATAGAATTACTCCTTCATCTTCTGCTGAGGCATTGGGTGCTGCAACAAATACGGGTTCACCCGGATAACAGTTGGGCGATCGCCAAATTTTAGAGCTGCCATCCTCGACGTTGACTTTGACAAGCTAGTCGGTGAAGTTACCGGGTTGAGAGCTTCCAACTCCATAAGCAAACCGATAATCGTGAGCGTTGCACCGTTGATAGTTGATTCGAGGTAGCTCGATCGGCTCTGAAGTCAGTATTTTATAGTTCGCCGTTGAACTATCCAATGGTAGACAATAACGCCTCAGTTCTCCTGCGGCAATCACCTGATCGGGATGATGCAGAAGTGGTTCCAGGTACAAAGATTGAATCACTGAGGGATCGGAATAGGCAACCAGATCCACCACAATTTCGTGATTTTGCTCAAAAGCATTGACATGATGAAAAGCAAAAAATGATTCACTTCTACATGTATGAACGACTTTGCCATCCTCCTTACTGATGATTAAAAAGCGAGTTCCCTCCTCTGGTTTCCAGTGATAATTCTCGATGATTGGCTTACCGCTCAATAGCAGACTCAAGCGATTCAATAAGAGCGGAAATTCTGCAAGGATGATGTAGTGCTCTGTCATGGCAAAGGTGTGCATGTAAGCGGGTCGTTTCACGGGTACAGAGCCAACTAACTCACGCTGATTGGTGTGAGCATCCATCCGGTAGATGCTGTAGCTACATTGGGGAATCAGATTGACTAAATAGCTGTAGACTGCATTTTCCTAAAAGTCAAAGTGAGGATGAGCTGTGGTAATTTGCCCTGGAACCTGATCCTGATAATTAAATCGGTCAACTGTGTTAAGCGTCTTCGGATCAAAGACAATCGGCATGGGAGATTCAGTCACCGAAATGAAGCGATCGCCCTGCACGGTAATGTTGACGGTGGCGTTATCGGTGAGGCGTGGGAATGGGTCGCGAATCCGCTCAACCAAAGAGTGGCGAGCCGTAGTTCTAAACTCACTTCGGCTGATTTTGCCTTTGGCTTTAGCTTCCTGGTAAGCCTGACTTTCAAGAAACCGATTGACAAAAGAAACTTTTCCGTTTTCAAAGGAAAATTTGCGGAGCATCGCGAGTCCGTCAAACCAGTGATGATAAGCTTGTTTGCCAACCTCAAAAGTTCCAGGACCCGTTCTAATCAGGCTACCTCTCAGCCAGTCAGGGATAGCTCCTTGAATCGGAAGCGGGCAGTCTCATCTTCATGATGAGCAGCTGAGAAGCCAAGCTGATAAGGGGTGATCGCTATACAATTTCTCAACGTGAACGTTCTGATTATTGCAACGCATCCACAGAAAATTGACAGCTTGTCGCAAGTTAGATTTTGGTGAGTTGAACAGTCGTCATACTTTAAAGTCCGGACAAATATTTTGACATGCTAAAGCCGTAAGTATGTCAAAATTGAGAATGGCTTTCTGCAAAACTCTACAATCCTCTGAGCTTTGATACACCTAGCTCTGAGCTTCCTAGACCGTACGTTTTCTCTTCTTCTAGACTCACACAAAGCAAATAGCCATAACTTTTTCTCTGTCTCCGGAACTAGAGAATCAACGTTGGAAAGGCATTTAATGAAGTAAGCAGAGATCTCGCAAAACCATGTGATTATCATGATTGGCAAGACATTAGGTGGACGCTATTCAATTACTCGGCGCTTAGGCGGCGGTGGGTTCAGCGACACCTATCTAGCGGTAGATAAACAGCTTCCTAAGACTCCTTCCTGTGTTGTCAAAAGGCTCAAGGCACCACAGGCTGCAGACAGCCTGATTCTCAAGACCGTCAGACGTTTGTTTGATGCTGAGGCAGCAAGTCTCTATGAGCTAGGTCGTAGGAATAACCAGATCCCAAGGCTTTTGGCGCACTTTGAGGAAGACAAGGAGTTTTATCTGGTTCAGGAATTCATCGAGGGGAAAGACCTCGGGCACGAGTTGGTTCGAGGTCAAAAGTTTCCTGAAGAATGGGTAATCGCTCTGCTAGAAGACATCTTGCACGTTCTTGAATATGTGCATCAGGAAGGTGTGATTCATCGAGATATTAAGCCGCGTAACTTGATCAGACGGGTTGAAGACAACAAAATTGTGCTGATTGACTTCGGTGCAGTGAAGCAAATCAGCACGCAAATCGTTAGTGCCAAGAGCCAGGGTGACACAACTGCAACGATCGCCGTAGGTACGCCAGGCTATATGCCAAACGAACAGCAGGGAGGTAAGCCTCGCTTTAGCAGTGATATTTATGCCGTTGGGATGATTGCAATTCAGGCGCTAACGGGTCTATCTCCCCAGGAGTTGCAGGACGATTCTAAGACGGGCGAAGTGATTTGGCGTGAGCACGCTCAAGTAAAGCGAAGGCTGGGTGACATCATCGACAAAATGGTGCGAACTCACTTCAAAGATCGCTATCGGTCTGTGGAGGAAGTACTAGCTGATTTGCAGATTTTGCAAGGCCCTACTCTACGGGATTGGAACTGGTTGACTGCAACAGTAGTTGATCCCAGTAAAAAAACAGTTAGCAAAACTGGCAATCAGGGGGTGCAAAGAGTTTTGAGTAGCCGCTGGGCGGCAGTGGGAGCAACGCTGGCAGTGGGGCTAGCTAGTTATGGATACTGGGTGCAATCTACGTCGAATCTCACCACTACGGCTCAAACTGTTCCTGGTGTCATTGCCCCCTCTGCTCAAAGGTTTGCTCTTGCCAACACGTTAGCGTTGCATACGGGACCAGTCTCCGCGATCGCCACCAGTTCTGACGGTGAGACTTTTGTTAGTGGCAGCGAAGACAAAACTATTAAGGTTTGGAATTTAAGGACAGGGGATTTGCTTCGTACCTTATCAGGACATGATGCTGAGGTGGTTTCTGTTGCGATCAGTCAGGATGGTCAGTTGTTAGCTAGCGGCAGTCGAGACAACACGGTTAAGCTCTGGGATCTGCAGAGCGGCGAACTCATTCGCACTCTCGATCATCCAGACTGGATTCAGTCCGTTGCGTTCAGTCCTGATGGGCAGATGCTTGCCGCCGGAGATCGAGATCAAACAGTTTTTGTGTGGAACGTGTCCACAGGGAAACTCCTTTGCAATTTTATGGGGCACACCGGGGAGATTCAATCCGTTGCTATCAGTTCCGATGGAAGGCTCTTAGCTAGCGGCAGTCAGGACAAAACTATCAGAGTATGGGATTTGCAAACGGAAAAACGGGTACACATCCTTGCCCAACATGCAGAAGCAGTAGAATCTGTCGCTTTTAGCCCCGATGGGCAGACCTTAATTAGTGGTGGAGCAGACAAAACCCTGATCTGGGATCTTGAAACAGGGCGAGTCAGGCGTACTTTATCTGACCAATCAGGTTTGGTGCGATCGCTGACCATTAGCCCAGATGGACAAACCCTGATCAGTAGCCATCAGGACAACACCATCAAACTTTGGGATATACACACTGGACAGCCACTGCGTACACTCTCTGGACATCTAGACTCGGTATCATCCGTTGCAGTCAGCCCAGATGGGCAAACCCTGGTCAGCGGCAGTCGAGACAATGCCATTAAGATTTGGGAAGCACAGTAGAACTCTTACAGCCATTCTCGGATGAGTAAGCCATAGCGTAGGGGCGGTTCGCGTGCCCCTACAGGAATTTGTGGTTTACCCAAGTGGAAATTGCTGTGCATGAATGGTAGCGTGGCGAAGCCACGCTACCATTCATGCCTTTAAAAGTGAAGTGATTCGTGCAGAAGGTCTTTTCCCTAAGTCACAGCGTATCGCTCAACCACGTATCTGCCCAACGCTCTACCCATGACTAAACCATCCTGATTGCCAGACTGGAAGTGAATGCCGCCATAGACTCGACTCATCCCCGCTTCGTCTGCTGCCTGCGAGAAGCTGCTATAAGAGCGAACTACACCCGGCAATCCAATGGAAGTGGTCTCAAACTGAGTATTCTCGCCAAAGAAAGACGCAAGCACGGTAGACGCAGCACCACTGTAGGTACTGTGCCCCGACACATATTCAGGGAATGGGGGTGTTATGACCAACGGAGTCCAAGTTGGATCAGCAACCGTATTAGGATTGCCATCTTGATCCGCTAGACGGATAGCTGTGATCGGCCGCCAGAGATCATAGATATATTTAGCATCCCAGGCGGCAATACCCGCATCAGCCTCTGCAACATTGAGCATGGCAAACAAGCGAGCATTCTCTACTAAGGTATTTCTTCTAACCACTGAAAGCTGTTCAGCGACTAGGTTCCAGTGACCGGGTGGGGTAAACGTGCCCGCGCCATCAGCCCAAAAGTTAGCAATCTCAGTTTGTTCCGCAGTACGAACAGTACTGTTAACGCCACCTAACGTCTTGACCTCGTTGAATTCTGCGGCCCATTCAGCACTACTTAGTGCAGGCGGCCCCTCTGGACGGAACTGGGAACCGCTCCTCATCACAAAGGGTGTAACATTACCCCAGTGGGGCAGTAAAGCGGGCTGGTTGCCGGGTAGCGTGGGCTGCCATCTCCCAGGTGCTGTTCCGGGAATGTAGGAACTTGGGACTGCTGAACCATCATTGCGTCGCGCTGCTAACACTGCATCTGCAACAGAGCGACCTAGAGCTATGCCGTTCGTTTCAGCCGCACCATTGGCAATTTCTGCCAAAGACATAGTCAGTTGTTCATTCAATATAGCGGTCTGATTGGGATAGAGATTGATTAGAATCTGATGCGCTGCACCTGCGACCGCAGCTTCACGCGACACAGTTCGAGTTGAGTTGGCCGTGACCGCATCATAAATAGCAGTATGGAGAACTGCCATACTCCGTGATGCGCTTGGAGGAGATGACCTCTCGGTGACGATCGCATTCAACAGCGTGGCGTTCCAGTCCAGCACTACGTCAGTTCCGTTTGCAGAAACCCGTTTGTTTGCAGCATTGTTGGTTTCGTTGCTCTCGGCGATCCTACCCGTTGGATCAATATTGACAATCAGATAATAGGCTCCCGGCGCAACCCCGGCAGGATTCGTGAAATCGAAAGTAAACTTGCGGGTATTGTTGGGTTGGATTTGAACATTCCCCCGGCTTACCTGATCTAAAAGCTGGTCACTCGCACTCAGCACAGGGTCAGGTGAGGCATAGATACTGACGTTCAGGAAACCTCTGGCTCTCAAGCTACCCCGATTTGTAATATCGACCTTAATTTGCCCTTTATCGTCCTTTTTCTTCGGGTCAATCGTTCTGGGCATGATCACTCGCTCAATCGTGCCGACTAGATCTGGAAGTCGGACTGCTGCCGCTAGGCTGTCACTTCTGCCCCGGACTGTGAGGTTACTATCCCTGCTCAGCAAGGCACTGTCAGTCGCCATGCCAGTTAAGGAGTCTTTTCCTGCCTTGTTTGCTCCCTGCCTAAGTGCAGCTATACTTCTACCATTAACCACCGTTGAAGTGGATGCATTCCCGGTGATTCCTAAAGTTTGAACGTCACTGGCAAAAGTTCCTATTTCAACCTGTTGGTTAAAAATAACTTCGTCTCGTGGAGTAGCTTTTAGGCTCGAAGACGATGAGTGTTTATGACTAAAATCACTCAGTGGGGTAAACAAAGCGCTAGGTTCAGTAGCATGGTTTAAGCCTGTGCGAGAACCTGTTAAGAAGTTTTCTCCTGGTTCAAGTGTAGGTAAACCAGACGTGCTAGAGGAGAGCAAGTCATCAAAACTCTTCATAAAAAATCTCTTTGTTGATAAGAGGCAATAAGTCGGTTCTACATAAGGTCCACTGTCAGAACGGAACAGTTTCTCTATCTTTTAAAATCTCTTAAGAATTCTAAGGCGAATCAATATAAACCCATACGATTGAACGCTTTTGGACGAATTTTGCTCATACGAAAACGCTCGAGACCAATACTACACCCCACAAAGTGCGTGATCGCTCAAGCAGCAATCTGAATACAAAATTTGTTTCTACGACTAGTACTACACCCTAAATAGATCTTCCTACTATATGAATGATTAAAAATCATCCTTTTTGCAGATGCGCACTATTCTTCGAGAAATACCAATCCGGAAGTGCGATCGCCTAGTTCTTCCTGCTTTTAAAAGGGCGATCGCTGCACCAGTATGTCGGTACGAAAGCGTCCACAGAGGATGCGCTGAAGCTACTCTACAGATAGAGTTCCATCCATTGAGTTGGATAGATACTGGAGGGGGCGGACAACGTAAAAAAACAGCATATGGTTAGGAAAGCTGTACTTTGGATGATCTGGATAAGTTTTGTTGCCTATACAGTGTGGCTTGCCCCCCTCGATCGCTCCTACACTTGGGACGTGGGATATCGATTGATTACGTTTCGCTGGGGAGAAATTAATGCCTATCTGCTATCGATCTTCTGGTTAATGGGGGTCTGGCCGCTCATCTATGCCAGTTTGATGTTGGTCGATGGTCGAATGCAACCCTTCCGCGTCTGGCCTTATTTTATTGGCTCAAACTTCACAGGAGTCATTTGCCTATTACCTTACCTGCTGTTGCGTCAGCGCAACCAAACTTTTAACGGCACGATGGACAAGTGGTTAGCCTGGTTAGAACGAAGATCAACAGGCGTTATGTTGCTTTTCACGGCGATCGCCCTCATTGCCTACGCGCTCATCGTTGGAGATTGGGCAGACTTCGTACAGCAGTTCCAAACCCGCCACTTTGTCCATCTTATTTCTCTTGATTTTTGTCTGATGTGCCTGGTTTTTCCGATTACTTCCCTGTTTGACGACGATATGGCACGACGAGGCATTTCTAATCGTGCTGTTTTTTGGGCGGTGGCACTGGTGCCTCTGTTTGGTCCCTTATTTTATCTCTGTTGGCGATCTCCCCTACAAAAAACCGTTTCTAGTCCCACACGCATCACCGACACACAGTTCCAGTAACCTACAGCAATCTCTACCTGAATAAATCACAAATTCCTGTAGGGGCCGCGAACGGCCCCTAGTATTTCTAGCAAAGTATCAGCAGGGTAATTCATTCAAACATCAGTGGCTAATCATCCAAGGTCGTCCTCCCTTGTGATCTTTAACCTTAGAAGGTTTTGGTTCTTGTCGCTTCACTAACTGCGGCTCTGGATTTTCACGCTTGAGCCGCAAAGAGCCAGAAAGCAGCATAGGGGCAGAAAAAACTCGTCGTCCAGGCTGTTGGCAAGAAGGGCAAGAAGCCGGAGCATTACACTCTGACATAGCACGCCATTCATCAAACAGCCCGCACTCCTCACAGCGAAACTCATACAGGGGCATAGGTCAAAACCTCTTTACGGTGGTCTTTTGCAACTATCCAATAGACTTCCTGGGTGAGTGGTAGTGAGACACCGCGCTACCATTCATGCCTCAAAAATTGATTTAGGCAGAAAGTCTAATCGCTTGAAATATCAATCATGTGTAAATGCATTGCCTCCAAACTTGAATTGTTGGAGGCAATGCGTATTCAAAATTCGACATTGCACAAATTGAGAATGATGCGGAAATTCCTAACATGCGAATCGCCCACCGTAGGGGCACGGCATTGCCGTGCCCCTACGAAAATCATTCGTTAAATGTGCAACACCAAAACCCGCTCGTCTTACAACCGATTTAGGGCTGTGTCAGGTCGGCAAGATGTTTTGGTCAAAGATCTCGGTGGGAATTGCTAACGTACAGCAAGCATTGGGAATATCAACAATCCCGCTAACGCGACCTTCAACAGGCGCACAACTAAGTAGCAGATAAGCTTGCTCGCCCGTGTAGCCAAATTTCTTTAAGTATTCGATCGCATTCAAGCAGGCTCGACGATAGGCAATATGGACATCCATATAATGCTGCTTGCCCGTAAACTCATCTACAGAAATCCCTTCGAACACCAGATATTCAGAATAACGAGGCTCTACAGGACCGGGCTTAAAGATGGGGTTAACCATGCTGTACTTTTCCATGCCGCCCTTGATGATATCAACATGCAGGTCGATATAACCTGACATTTCGATCGCCCCACAGAAAGAGATTTCTCCATCTCCCTGAGAGAAATGAATATCGCCCATCGATAATTTGGCACCCTCCACATAAACCGGGAAGTAAATCCGCGTTCCTTTGGATAGGTTCTTGATATCACAGTTGCCACCATGTTCGCGAGGTGGAACCGTTCTGGCTCCCTCAGCAGCAACGCGATCGTACTCAGAAGCAGGCAACTGTCCCAAGATTGCATTAGTAGGATTAGGCAACGCTGCTAAAACGGGCTGATCTCCCGAAAGTCCTGCGCCATAAGTACGCAGATCGGGAGCCGTATTCACTAGTTCTGTTTCTCGCTTATTCCAGGTTGACAACAGTTCATGGGAAGGCGCGCAGCCAATCAAACCAGGGTGAGTAATTCCTGCAAACTTAACTCCTGGAATATGGCGAGAAGAGGTATAAATTCCTTGAAGATCCCAAATTGCTTTTGCTGGATTGGGATAATGGTCAGTTAGAAATCCGCCACCATTCTTCTTATCAAAGATACCTGTGAAGCCCCACTCATCACCTTGCAAAGCGCCAATGTCGAGCAGGTCAACGACCAAAATATCTCCTGGCTCAGCACCATTGACCCAGATTGGTCCACTCAGCACGTGAACAACAGTCAAATCAACATCTCGAATGTCATCTGGGCTGTCATTATTTTTGATTTGCCCGTCTGTCCAATCCTTACACTCAATTCTAAAAACATCACCAGGATTCACTGAAACAACAGCCGGAATATCAGGATGCCAGCGGTTATGTCCAGGTAACTCCTGTTGATCCATCGGTTTAGTGAGATCAACCTTAAATAAAACTTCAGGCATGGAACACTCCTTTACTTCACTGAATTAACTTTAGAGAGTCACAATGAATGTATGAACAATAACACACCTATTTATTGTTTCAAAGGTTTAAAACAAAGGTTTTTTAGACAAAATTTTGATGCTATAAAAACAAATGAATGTATTAAGAAAGCCCTCTACTTAGCCAATAAAAGCTTTTCTTGAAACAGTTTTTTAGTTTCAAGTTTCATCTGGATATTTATGAACTATTTTCAGAAATAAACTAGAGATGAGCTAACTAGCTAACAGATCTCTTAGTGTAATTTGGATAGAAAAACGTGAAACCTAATGCTTGCTCAAATTCAGTTGGGTTACGCTTTGCTTCACCCAAGCTACGCTACTATGCCACTAAAGTAAGGCTTTAGGATGAGATTTAAGTAAGTTTAATTGCTTTGCGGGGGTGAGTTAAAGGAAGAGAAATACTTTTGAGATAAATATCTTGCAGCTCATTTGAAGTTGCTGCTTATCAAAATATTAAATAATGGAATAAGTGTAAAAGCTGTCGTATTTGAGACAAAAGCTTTACTGAGATAAAACACTTAAGCAATGATTTCTAGATGTTGAAAAAACTATCTGCCACGTTTAATTTCATCTATTAATTTGCTGTATGAGAAAGGATTAGCTAGCCAGAAGTTCTTTCACAGATTTGTCAATGAATGGTGTATCAACCGAATTAATTCTACCTCCGGCAAAGTGTCTCCAAATAGATGATAATTGCCCGAAACTCTCTATCTGCCATGTGCTTTATTTCGGACTTATTATCTTCAAGAAAAATGCTGCGACTTAGTTTCAATAGGACAACTAGCCTACTACTAGCATGTCGAGAATGTGTTGGGTTCCGCTGCGCTTCACCCAACCTACAGTTCTACCATCTGTAATCTGCGTAGGTTGGGTGGAGCAGAGCGGAATCCAACGCTTTAGACTTGCCGCACTACTACAGCAGACTATTCCATACACTGCCAGAGGTGTAACTCTAGCGATCGCCCAGCTAACAAATTGAGCAAATGAGTCAGCGAAGAGTTAAACCGCTAGGTAACGATGCACTAGTGTCTCGTCCAGTTCCTTGGTGTTACCTTGAGCCACTACAGCCCCTTTTTCCATCATGAAAAACCGTTGAGCAAGCTGTTTCGCAAAATCAATCTTTTGCTCAACAACCATGACGGTAATCTCCTTCTCGGAGTTGATTCTCCTCAGAGTTGCCTCAATTTCTTGGACAATAGAGGGTTGAATCCCTTCGGTTGGCTCATCGAGCAAGATCATTTGTGGGTCAGACATAAGTCCTCTGGCGATCGCTAACTGTTGTTGTTGACCACCGCTCAAAAGACCTCCCTGACGCTTAAGATGCTGCTTCAACATAGGGAAGAACTCAAATACTTCCTCCAAAAGATTGGCAGTTTTTTTGTTTCGATTAGCAGTCAAACCGAGTTTGAGATTGTCTAGCACCGTCAGGTAGGGAATAATCTCCCGTCCTTGGGGAATGTAGGCAATTCCGTAGCGGCTACGCTTATAGGTCGGAGTTTTTGTAATGTCATCCGCATCAAAAATGATGCTGCCTTTGTTGACCTTGTTCAAGCCGATAATGCTGCGTAGGAGCGTGGTTTTACCAACTCCATTGCGTCCCAAAATGCAAACCATGTCGCCCTTGTCAACTTGCATGTTGATATCCAGGAGAACAGGAGTTTGCCCGTAACCAGCGGTGACATCCGTGAGTTCAAGCAGCGGCGATATCGATTTTTTCACGACCCAGATAAACCTCCACAACTTTAGAGTTATTTTGCACTTCAGTAACGGAGCCTTCCGCTAGCTTCTCGCCCTGGTGTAATACAATAATTCGTTGAGCAATTTGCTTGACGAAATCCATGTCATGCTCGATGACCACCACCGAGTGATCTTTAGAAATCGTTCTAATGATTTCTCCGGTCAAATGAGTTTCATCCGAGGTCATTCCTGCTGTCGGCTCATCTAGCAAAATGATGGAAGGATCTTGAGCAATTACCATGCCAATTTCAACCCACTGTTTTTGGCCGTGAGACAGCGAAGAAACCTTGAGAAAGGCTTTATCCAACAGCCCAATTCGCTCTAGAACCCAGGCAATTTTCTCCTTCTTAGCACGGGTTAATTTGACCGTGATTGAAGCAAGGATTCCATGAGAACCTTTGAGCGCGAGTAGGATGTTTTCAAATACTGTCAACTCGTTATAAACATTGGGGTTTTGAAACTTACGCCCGATTCCTAGACGAGCTATTGCATGAGGCCTTTTGTTGGTAATTTCGTGTCCTTGATAATAAACGTGTCCCGAAGCAACAGGAGACTTCCCTACAATGGCATCCAGTAAAGTACTTTTACCTGCACCGTTGGGGCCAATGATGGTGACAATCTCGCGATCGCCCACATCCAAGGTGACGCCTTTAAGGGCGCGGAATCCTGAGAAAATTACCGTCAAATCCTTAACCGAGAGGACTGCATTCATCTTTTTATCCTTTAATGCCACACTTACCAGGCTTTCAATCCCAAGTTAACGGTCACGATCCTTGGAGAACCATCCCTGCATGCTTCTAAGTGCTCCCTGTAGCGGGGTAAACCAATCTAACAATCCGGCTCGAACATAACCTGCAGAGGGATTGGGAGTAGGTGATTCAAGCAATTTGTTAAAACCGATGCGCTCTGGCACTAAGCCCATCAGTCCCTTGGGCAAAAACAAAACAACGACCAGTAGCAACACCCCAACGATCAACTGCCAATCTTGAGTGACTCGCTCTGCGGAATTCTGCACCTGACCCAGCAGCAGCGCTGCAATCAGAGGACCAACCAGTGTACCCCGACCGCCAATGGCGACCCAAATCACCACCTGAGTACCAAAGGCTACTGCCAGGTAGACAGGCGAGATGAATCGGTTAAGGGGAACAAACAGTCCTCCGGCAATACCTGCGATCGCCGCTGACAGCGTCCAGATGAAGATTTTGAAACTCGCAACGTCATATCCCAAATAGGAAATGCGGCGTTCATTCTCATTAATTGAGCGGAGGATAAGTCCCAAATTAGACTTCGTTAGCCACCAGCTTCCGGCTAACACCAGTGTGGTGAAAATTAGAATGACCCAGTAGAGGTTGATATCAGTGATATCAATACCTGCCAGCGACAGGATGGCAACATCAGTAATGCCATTTGTCCCACCCGTGTAGGCCTGCTGACTAATAAACAGTGTAGTCAGCGCTGACGAAATTGCCAAGGTAATGATCGTGATGTATACGCCGCTGACCTTGGAGCGAAAGATAAACCAACCAATGATGTAAGCAAATGCAGCAGGCACTAATACCATTGCCAAAATTGCAATGGGAAGAAACTTGAGCGGAGCAATAAACCAGGGTAACTGCTCCAGTCCGTTCCACACCATGAAGTCGGGTAACTCACCGCCGTAGTTGTTGTTGGCTGCTGCAAGATTGAGCTTCAGGTAATACGCCATGGCATATCCCCCCAAGGTGAAGAATACTCCGTGGGCAAAGCTCAAAATCCCTGTAAATCCCCATACCAGATCTAGACTGATGGCTAGTGCCCCAAACAGCAGCAGCTTAGAGATTAGGGCTGTCTGAAACACACCTACGAGAAATGGCAGAATAAAAAAGATGAGAAATACGATTCCAGCAGTTATAAATAACTTAACCGGAACTGTAGAACGCTGAACTCCATCCAAAACCTGCGTCATCAGTCTGGCTCCACTAATACCAATTCACTTTGGGGCGATCGCAATGATCGCCCCCACTCAAGCTCAAGCCCGCTTCTGTACGGTAAACAATCCTTCTGGGCGATAGCGAATCAACACGATCACGGCGGCTAACACAATCACCCTGGCAACCGGATCATTCAGCATAAAGGCGATCGCTGCATTGGCTTCACCAATCAAGAACGACCCTGCCAACACTCCAATCAGCTTATCGACGCCTCCAGTCACCACGACCATCCAGGCATCCACTAGATAATCCTGCCCCATTGGTGGAGAAACACTCTTAAGCGAAGAAATGACTGCTCCCGCAATGCCAGCCAGCCCACAACCGTAAGCAAAAGTCAGTAAGTCGATCAGGCTAGTATTCACACCCAAGCACTTTGCCATTTCTCGGTTTTGGGCTACCGCTCTAACCTGACGACCCAGAGGAGTTTGGTAGAGCAGGTAGAGCGTGATTCCTAACATCAGAAGGGCAACTGCAATAATAAACATGCGGTAATAGGAAATTGAGACTAGCGGTGTCCCATCTTGTCCCGTGATTACCGACAGGTTTCCAGATATGTAAGGTGGAGACTTCACATACTTCAGTTGCGCCGAGAAGATCAGCTTGACGACCCCCTGGATCACAATACTCAACCCCCAGGTCGCTAGCAGCGTCTCAAGGGGGCGACCGTATAGCCTACGAATCACCGTCAACTCAGTTAGCGCCCCGATCAGAGCTGTTCCCAAGAAGGCAAAGGGAATGGTTAGCAGCAAGTCCATCTGAAAAAGAGACTGCATCAGAAACGTCACATAGGCACCTAGCATGATGAACTCACCATGAGCCAGGTTAATGATTCGCATCACGCCGAATGTGATAGCCAAACCCAGTCCGGTTAACAGCAGCACTCCAACAATCCCGATGCCATTCAGCAACTGGTTTGCAAAAGTGTAAAAGTTAGCCCCGGCGGCGGTATCTGTCGCGGCTGTCGCTTCTTGTGCCAGATAGAAGATGTGAGCTTGTATTGGATTAAAATCCAGCATTCCCAGTAAACCTCAACTTGCCTATGACATCAACTCAACTCAAGCTTTGCCTTCCTGGACAAAGCTTTGAACTTAAAAAGCTAAAAGCTCCTAACTTTCTAGATACTCAACAGGTAGATCATTGCCTGTTTCTTGGGTTGGGTCAGAGCGATCGTCGGGAGCAGGGTGAACGCAAAGGCGACCTTTATAGAGCGCTTGGCTCCAGGGAATCGGCTTCACTGCAGAAGGAGTTGCGAACACAATCTCCGCTTGACCATCTGCTTGCCATCTGCCAATCCGAGAGTAGAGGTAAGTGTGATAGTTGTCGGGATCAATCTTGACCTTACCTTGAGGCGCGTTAAATTCCTGTCCGCGAGTTGCTTCTCTCAAGGTGGCAGTTGTGATCTCCTCACCTGCTTCCAGGACTTGCTCCATGGCCTGAGCCATAAAGAAGGTTTGCAGGTAAGCCGCTTCCATTACGCCGTTGGTGACCCGGTTGTCGCCAAACTTTGCTTTGAACTGCTCCACAAATGCTTTGTTCTCAGGCGTGTCTACTGTTTGGAAGTAGTTAAAGCTGCTGTAGTGTCCTTCAGCATACTCGGGCCCCATTGCCTGAATCTCTTCCTCAGTCGTGGGGTAAGCCATGATAGGAATCTGATCGGGGGTAATTCCAGCATCCTTAAACTGTCTGTAGAATGCGGGAATACTATCACCCACCAAATTACTCAAGACAAAGTCAGGTTTCGCCTGTTTGATCTTGTTGATGATGGTGATAAATTCAGTGGTTCCTAGTGCTGCGTATTCATCTCCGACCACTTGTCCACCCTGGTTTTCCAGTTCTGCCTTCGCAATTCGGTTGCTTTCTTTAGGGTAAATATAGTCAGAACCGATGAAGAAACCTTTGGGTCCAAAGTTTTCGTAGCAATAGGGAATGGAGTCTGTGATTTGCTGGTTAGGTGCGGCTCCGGTGTAGAAGACGTTAGAGCTACACTCATTTCCCTCGTAGTAAACCGGGTAATAAAGGATGGCGTCCTTTTCTTCAAATACGGGCAGCACTGATTTACGGCTGGCTGATGTATAACATCCCAGGACACAAGATACCTGATCTTCATCAATCAGGCGCTTAGACATCTGGTTATACAAATCCCAGTTGGAGTCGGGGTTGACCACAACCATTTCAATTTGCTTACCCGCGACGCCTTGCTTACCCTGCCAGGGTCCTGTGCCCTGGTTGATCTGCTCGATCGCCAGGAAAGTAGCATCTTGCAGAGACTTCTCAACGATCGCAATGGTGCCAGTCGTTGAATACATTACGCCTACTTTAATGGCATCTCCTGAAGAAGCAGATCCAGTTCCAGTAGCAGAACTGGTAGTGGTTTCTCCGCCGCCACGAGTGCAGGCAGAGAGCACGCCTGCCCCGACCGCCAAAGAACCATACTTGATAAACTTACGGCGGCCTATTCTGCCAAACCGAACCAGAGGGCTACGCGAATCAGCCATTGCGTTCTCCTTAACAACAACTTAACCAGATGAAAGAATTGACGGTGTGCGAAGCGCCATACTGCAACCTCGCGAATCTGACAATCTAAGGCAAATCAGCAAACTGAGAATTCTTCTAGCAGGAACTAGAGCAAGCCATCGACTAGAATCACTTACCGTTGAATGACTTGAACAGCATTAGCTCCCTACCGCAATAGCAATAGGAATCTCACTTTTAGCAACAGGAATCTTCCTGCCGCCATTGCAGTTTTAAACCTTCTTGTCCTATCTGAAGCGAGTTCCAGCAAACCTGTCTCAGATGTTAGAGGCATTCCCATACGGCAAACGTATCCTATGATACATTCTTGCTATTTTGACTCTAGCTATTTACCTCTACAGGAGTACGCAGAAATTCCAAAATGGGTTATGAGAGCTATATTCCGTTAGGTTGTAGTTAAACTGATTGTCTCTTCCATTTATCTCGTCCATCATTGATGTCTTCCTATGCCGCTTCCTGCAACGACAAAGATTGTTAAAGATAGGCGTGACTACAATACTTGGATCGCGACCGAAACGCTGGAAGATTATGCTTTGCGGTTTGCGCCTAAATCTTTTCGCAAGTGGTCAGAGATTTTGGTCGCGAATACGGCTAGTGGTGGGTTGTCGTTCTTGGCATTAGAGGCGATCGGTGGGTCACTGGTCATCAGCTATGGGTTTGCGAATTCCTTTTGGGCAATTATTGTCGCTGGTGTCATCATTTTTTTGACGGGACTGCCGATCGCCTACTATGCCGCAAAATATAGCGTTGATATTGATTTGCTGACGCGAGGGGCTGGATTTGGCTATATCGGCTCAACGATTACGTCGCTGATCTATGCTTCATTCACGTTTCTTTTCTTTGCTTTAGAAGCAGCCATCATGGCGCAAGCGCTAGAGCTGTATTTTCATCTGCCGCTATCGATTGGCTACATCGTTTGCTCTCTGGTGATCATTCCTTTTGTGTTTTTTGGCGTGACGCTGATCAACCAATTGCAGCTTTGGAGTCAGCCGGTCTGGTTTACGCTGATGCTTTTGCCCTATGCCTGCATTATTTACAAGGAGCCAGAAGCACTTTCAAACTGGGTGCATTTTGCTGGGGAAGCAGGTAGTGCAGGCTTTGATCCGCTGCTGTTTGGAGCGGCTACGACTGTCGCAGTCTCACTGATTGCCCAAATTGGCGAACAGGTAGACTATCTGCGCTTTTTGCCCGACCAGCAGGAAACGAGTAAGCGTAAATGGTGGCTCGCGGTGGTAGTGGCTGGTCCGGGATGGGTGCTGACGGGTTGCGCGAAGCAGTTGGGCGGCGCTTTTTTGGCATCTTTGGCGATCGCCCACGGAGTCAGTCTATCCAAAGCCAACGAGCCAACTCAAATGTATTGGATCGGGTTTGAGTATGTTTTCTCTAACCCAGATGTAGTGCTAGCTGTGACGATCTTTTTTGTGATTTTGTCGCAAATTAAGATCAACGTCACGAATGCTTACGCAGGGTCGTTGGCCTGGTCAAATTTCTTTTCTCGGCTCACCCATAGTCATCCGGGTCGCGTGGTTTGGCTGGTGTTTAATGTGGCGATCGCTCTCCTGTTAATGGAGTTGGGCGTATTTTCGACGCTAGAGGCAGTTTTGGGGCTTTACTCCAATGTGGCGATCGCCTGGGTTGGGGCATTAGTTGCCGATCTGGTGGTCAACAAACCGTTGGGTCTGAGTCCTCCCTATATTGAGTTCAAGCGGGCGCACCTGCACGACTACAACCCCGTCGGATTGGGGTCAATGTTGATCGCCTCACTGGTGGCAATGGCTGCTTTCATGGGCGTGTTTGGAATCGGTGCAAAAGCTTTTGCCTCTTTTATTGCCTTAGGTTTAGCGTTTGTGCTGGCTCCAGCGATCGCCTTTCTCACCAAGGGGAAGTATTACATCGCTCGTGCAGACATTTATTCTGAAACCACTCATCCGCTGAACTGCTGCATCTGTGAGCAAGAATATGAGCCGCAGGATATGGCATTTTGTCCAATTTACCAGGACTCAATTTGTTCGCTCTGTTGCACCCTGGATGCCTGTTGCCACGATGCTTGTAAAGCGATCGCACCCAGCAAAAGTGACCCTGCTTTCGACGCTCAAACTGCAACTCAAATCGTTCCTCAAACCACCGTTCAAACTCCAAAAGGGTCGCGGCTATTTCAGTCCAAACTATCGCCGCATTTAGGGGCAAGGCTGCTGAGATACTTGGCGCTGTTCCTATCTCTATCGGGGCTAGTGGGTATCAGTCTGGGGCTGGTCTACTATCAGCACGTCGCTGTTCCCCAAATTTCTATCATTGCGGCCCAACAACTCACCGCAACCCTAATCGAGGTGTATGCTGTCTTCCTGGTACTGATTGGCATCGGAGCTTGGTGGCTAGTGTTAACGCAGGAAAGCCGCGAACTGGCGCAAGAAGAACTGGATGAGCGCAACCTTCAGCTTCAGCAAGAGGTGCAGGAACGCAACCTGGCTGAAGCGCAACTGCAAGAAAAAGCAAAACAGCTTGAACAAACGCTGCACAATCTGCAACAAGCTGAAGCACAATTGATTCAAACTGAAAAAATGGCAGCCTTAGGTGGTTTGGTTGCTGGAATCGCCCATGAAATTAACACCCCGATTGGAGTTGGTGTGACTGCCGCTTCCCTACTGATGGAAAAAACAATCGCTTTCTCAGAACGCTTCAAAGGCGGTACTATGAAGCGATCGGATCTAGAGAAGTTTTTGGATTTAGCCCAACAGAGTAGTCGAATGACGCTCTCAAATCTAGAACGAGCCGCAGAACTGATCCATAGTTTTAAGCAGGTTGCGGTAGATCAGTCCAGTGAGTCAAAACGGGTATTTAACCTCAAAGACTATCTCGAAGAAATTCTGTTGCAGCTTAGCCCCAAGCTGAAGGTTACTAAGCATCACGTTGAGGTGAGAGGCGATCGCCATCTTACCCTCACAAGCTATCCCGGAGCCTTCTCCCAAATCGTCACTAACCTGATCATGAATTCCCTGCTGCACGCCTACGAACCTGGCGAAGCTGGACAGATTATCTTGAGCTTTGAGCAAACTAAGGAACAGGTAATTCTTGAATACATAGATGACGGGAGCGGCATCGCTCCAGAAAACCTGGGCAAAATCTTCGAACCCTTTTTCACCACAAAAAGAGGACAGGGCGGGAGTGGTTTAGGGTTACATATTGTCTACAACCTGGTGACCCGAAAGCTGAAGGGGACGATTCAGTGCGAAAGTCTCCTGGGGATTGGGACAAAGTTTGTCATCAAGTTATTAAACACAGAAGTGTAGATTCATAAATTCAAGTTGACTCGAACAACTAAAGGAGCATTCATGCTGGAAAACGCACAAACCTC
Organism: Oculatella sp. FACHB-28; assembly: GCF_014696015.1. NCBI lineage: Bacteria > Bacillati > Cyanobacteriota > Cyanophyceae > Oculatellales > Oculatellaceae > Oculatella > Oculatella sp. FACHB-28. The sequence goes on from NZ_JACJPJ010000091.1 coordinate 71,864, forward strand.
ATCTAATGCTCTGAGTGATCACGCTCCGAGTGATGAATGCGTCTTTGCTCAAGAAGATGAGATCATGTTCTTTGCTGAAGAAACAGACCTGAGCCAGCATGGAAGCTGGAAAATCTTAATCGTCGATGATGATGTTGAAGTCCATGAAGTCACAAAACTGGCGCTAAGCGACTTTACCTTTGAAAATAAAACATTGACATTTATTAGTGCCTACTCTGCTCAAGAAGCCAAACAGTTGATTCAGGCTCATCCTGATACGGCGATTGTGTTTCTAGACGTAGTCATGGAAACAGAAGATGCAGGGTTACAGGTGATTCCCTACATTCGAGAGGAGCTAGACAACCCAATCGTCAGAATTATCCTGAGGACCGGACAGCCAGGACAGGCACCCGAAAATGTGGTGGCAGTGAACTATGGCATCGATGATTACAAAACAAAAACAGAGCTAACCTCCCAAAAGCTTTTCATTACGGTAATTACAGCACTCAGAGCATTTTCCACACTGACCCAAGCATTTGAAGTGAGTCAAATGCTAGAGCAAGAATTGGCTCAGTACAGACAGGAAGCCTTGCGACCCAACGATATAGAGGTACCTATATCTACTCAGACCCAGGTCAAACGGCACGAAAAAATAGAAACTTTAGGTGAATTGGTCACAAAAATTGTCCACAAGGCGCTGACTTTTCCCAGCCAGGCAGGAGCAATTTACACCACGTCAATCATTGCTCGAATCGCCAGAATGGTTTTGCGAATTACCGATGAACATTCGGCAAAGCTAGGCATTTCGCAAAGCAAGCTCGCCGTTCTGCTCTATCTCAGTACTGAACCTGAGCTATGTGCCAGCCCGTCGTCTTTAGCCAAACAGTGTGGCGTTTCCCGCGCTGCCATGACCGGATTATTGGATGGGCTAGAGCAAGACAGCTATGTCGAACGCGATGTGCATCCCTCTGACCGACGGGCACTGATGGTAAAACTGACCCCAGAGGGGCAACAATTCTTAAGCTGGATTGCACCCCAGGATCAATATCAGATCTCTGAGCTAATGAGCTCTCTGAATGAAGCAGAACGCAAGACGCTGATGGATCTCGTGATCAAAACAGCGAAACTGCTCGATGAAACAGCTTTGCCTGCTGACTGATGCCTGTAGGAGTGAGCATCTGTTTGCTTCCTAGGGGAAAATGTCTAAAGCCCCATGCAGGATGGCAAATTCGCATTGAGAGAAAATAGTTAAGCAATTAACTATTAAGTGTAAAACTAGATACAAATTAGGCTTATCCAACTCTTTATTATCTATCCAGATTGTTGAAAGCTCTCTCATGAGCGTCAACTGATCGGTAGCGAACCAGCAAACAATCGCTAGCGAACCAGCAAACATAAGACGAGTGGTGGGGATTGTCCGGTTACGGGGAGGCAACTGATTTTTAGAGTCTAACTTGTATTCAAGGTGCTGTGGCTTGAGGAGGAAGCCTTGGCGATCGCAAAAAATTGAGATAAACCTTTTTTCCTGGCTCAAAGCCCGGTAGCGCTGGTTTGGAGGTTGCAAGCCCCTCTTAAACAGCGGCAAGCTCAGTCTGTTCCAGCAGATTACAAATAAAATCTTGCAACTGGAAGTACCAAAAGATCCAGGAGAGTTTTTCTATGGCTCTCCTCTGCCATTGGTCACTAGAAGCTCTAAATACAACACTCACTGGGGGTACTCATGTCTTACCACGGCGACATTTCATCGAGTGAAGACGCAGTTGGAGTTGCGGTTGTTAACTACAAAATGCCGCGCCTGCACACCAAAGCAGAAGTTATTGAGAACTGTAAGAACATTGCCTCAATGATCGACGGGATGAAAGTAGGTTTACCAGGAATGGATCTGGTGATCTTTCCTGAATATTCCACTCACGGCATCATGTATGATCCCAAAGAGATGATGGAAACGGCAGCAAGCATTCCTGGAGAGGAAACGCAAATCTTCTCAGAGGCTTGCATTCACAATAAGGTTTGGGGCGTTTTCTCACTCACTGGAGAACAGCACGAAGAGCATCCTAACAAGGTTCCCTACAACACCTTAATTTTGATGAACGACCAGGGACAGATCGTTCAAAAATATCGCAAAATCATGCCCTGGACACCGATTGAAGGCTGGTATCCCGGCAACTGCACCTACGTCTCAGAAGGACCAAAGGGACTCAAGATTAGTTTGATCATTTGTGATGATGGCAATTACCCTGAAATCTGGCGCGATTGTGCCATGAGAGGAGCCGAACTGATTGTTCGCTGCCAGGGGTATATGTATCCGGCGAAAGATCAGCAAATCATGGTGTCTAAAGCAATGGCGTGGATGAACAACGTTTATGTTGCCGTTGCTAATGCTGCCGGATTTGATGGTGTATACAGTTACTTCGGACACTCTGCTGTAGTTGGCTTTGATGGTCGCACTTTAGGTGAGTGTGGCGAAGAAGAGATGGGGATTCAGTATGCTGCCCTGTCTAAGTTTGCGATTCGTGACTTCCGCAAAAACTCTCAGTCTCAGAATCACTTGTTTAAGCTGCTACATCGCGGCTATACCGGAATGCTGAACTCGGGCGATGGTTCTGAAGGGATGGCGGAATGTCCTTACCAGTTCTATCGGGACTGGATTCTGGAGCCGAAGAAAGCGAAGGAGAAAGCAGAAGCGATTACTCGTTCCACGATTGGTACGGAAGAGTGCCCAATTGAGGGTATCCCCAATCAGAAGGTTAGTCCTCCTCCAGTGAAGTCCTCACCCACAACAGTTCAAGTCTCCGTAAATGGCTAATTTATAGCTGGAAGTTACGGGAGTTTCCACTTGTATCAGCTACAAATCTCAGCGTAGGAGCAGTTCGCGAACCGCCCCTACGCTGAGGTCCCGATTAACGGAAAACCAATTTGATCAATCTTCTACGGGGACAATTCCGCTGAGGATGTTCCGACTTGGACTTGTTCGGTGAGTGATGTTCCGTTTACCGTAGATCCTTCAGGTGACTGTGTCACCTCAGACTGTGTCGCTTCAGCAGATGGCTGTTTTGCTTCGGTAGGTGAGGAGTGCTGCTCATGATCAAGCAGCTTTACCGTGGTATTGCTTTTGGGTTCAGCGACCGGAACTTCATTGTTGCGCTGTGCCGCTCGGTTACTCAACGCAGTCAGCCAGGAAGGTGCCCAGGATGAGTGGCTATCTCTGCCAAAGGCACGTTCTTGACCCATTCCACCAGATCTAGGCAGTAACCGATTTGTCAGACTGAGCAGGTTTGCAGTGAGTCCTGGAAATAGTCCAGCAAATTTAGCAGAAAGCCAAGCCGGAAAAGGCACAATCACTTCTGCATCTCCCCGCTTGAGGGCTTTGATCGTCCGCCGAGCGACCTCTTCAGCACTGGCAGAAAGCAGTGGCAGTGAGTCACCAATACTAAACCAGGCAAACTCCTTGCGGTTCTGACCCTTCATGATGGCGTGATCAACCACACCCGTGTGAATGAAACCAGGACAAACTGTTGTAACGGCAATTCCAGTGCTTGCCAGTTCGGTTTGCATTCCCTCTGATAGTCCGGTCAGGGCAAATTTGCTGGCACAGTAAGCCACCATGTGTGGAGACGCTACCTTGCCGCCAATAGAGGAGATATTTACAATCCTGCCCGCTTTGCGCTGACGCATCTCTGGCAGCACAGCGTAACTGGTGTAAAGCGGTGCCCAAAAATGTAGCTTCATTGTATCGTCGTAGTCCTGCATGGTGAGGCTATCTAGCGGACCGACAATGTCCGTTCCAGCGTTGTTGATTAGAATGTCGATCGCCCCAAACCGTTCCTTAACTTGCTGCACCATCTGCTCAACTTGAGTTTGATTGGTGACATCACACGTTACTGCCAAGACTTCCCCTTGCTTTAGTTCCGTTTGTGCCCGTTCTAGCTCGTCCTCATCTCGCGCACAGAGGGCAACTCGTGCCCCCGACTGGACAAGTTGACGCGCCATGACTAAACCTAATCCGCGTGAACCTCCGGTTAACAAGACTGTTTTACCATTCAGGTCATAGCTGCGTTCACGCCACCACCGGTCTAGCGACACTGAGAAAAGGAGTGTGGCGATCGCCAAAACAACAAAAGTGAGTAAACCTTGATAAGTTAAATTCATTAATCAAAAATCCTGCGATTCAAGCGATTCAAAGGTGGTGTTTTAACTTGTTAAGCGCAATCCCTGATCGTGCAGGTTTTGCTCAATCTGCTGCATTTCCTGGAGCGTTTCTCCGGTGACAATGCCATAAATTTCGGTGTAAATTTTGCCGTATTTCACCTTCTCCAACGCCGAGAGAATCAGAAAATCCTTCCGCTCTAGCTGTGGTCTCAGTGTGGTGAGAATTTCGTCGAGAGTTCCTTCCATGCGGTAGTCACTGGAATATTTGGCGATCGCTTTATCCAGCTTCAACAGTTGATGGCGCTGCAAGCAAAGCGGCGTTGAACCATTGATGCGAAAATTGGCATCGATTCCGTAGAGTCTTCCGTCTCGGTCTTCTAATATATCGAAGCCAATTACCCCGAAATATCCCTGTTGATGAGCATATTGTCCTATCGCTGTAATCATTTCGGAGAACTTACTCATGTCGTCGGTGTAGTCGATTAACCCTCCTAAGTAGTTCCCTTCGGAGCTAACTAACTGCTGAGTTACACCAACTAACGAAATCTCACCTTGCTTATTCACATAGAACTGGGCACAGTAGTTGTTAACCTCATGCTTGACAAACTCCGAAACGATAATTGTCTTTAACAAGTTGATCGACAAGTACTTCTGCAATTCTTCCAGGCAATAGTTGAGATCGCTGTGACTGCGAATAATATAAGTTCCTTCACCCGAAAGTCCATGAGATGTCTTGATCAGGTAAGGAAACTGTTGAGGAAGCTGAATTTGATCCAGGCTAATCTGATCCAACTCATAGGTTTGATAAGTTGGACAGGGAATCCCCAACTCAGAAAGCGCAGCTTTACTGAGCAGGCGGTAGTGAGTATCTGGGTTAACGGCGTGCTTTTCATGCGCCAACCGATCAAACGGAAATAAGACAATCACCTGGTCAAGGCGATCGCCACTCAACTCATCTAGATAAGTTGAGCAATCCATCATCTGCAAATGAGTATCATCAAAGTCGAAATGCTCTCGCCAGTATTGCATTAGCTGGTTTTGAGGGGGTCTGATTGCTACACCCGTAAGAGTATTACCTAGGACTGCCAGGTTTTTCCAGGGTTCTTTCTGGCAAATTTTGTCAAAGGATGTCTTTGTGGCTTCACTGCTGCCATCTTGCAGAAAGTATTTTTGCACGTTGGGATAAGCAGCCCAGCTTGCCGTTGCGGGATAGTTCAAAAGCAGCCCATAATACCTGTCACCAATGTCCTGAGCGAACAAATCAGAAAGGGAATTTCCCTGAAAAAACTGAGTGAGTGGAGGAGTCATAACGGAAGGGTTAGGCGATCGCCAAATTTTGTCCTTGCGGCTATTAGTCTAGAGGTGATTTAGTGCCTAATAGCGTAACGGCTGACTTTTCGAGATAACTCTACCGCAAGGACAACTCCTCTTTCTCTATAGATAGACCTTCTTGCTCAGTAGCGAGTTGCTATACCCAATTATTTTTCATTTCTTTCTCCGATCGCTTCGACCAGTGCTGACTTCGTTCGCTCAATCAAAAGTCGAACCCGCTCCATCTGCGCTTCACTCGCTGCCCTCTGCCGAGGAGCCATTTCCGTTGTGTCAACCCTCAGCATTTGCTCATAAGAGCGAAATACCTGAAAAGCATAGCTTGCAATCGCAAGCTGCTCCTCAGACAGGATTTCTACACGTTCTACCAAGTCAGTACACGTTGCTGACAGCGGTAAGCCAAACACGTCAGTGTAAAGAGGCGGTACTGGGTTAGAGCATTTTCTTAAATCATTAAGTATGCCAACTGCTTCTTCCAACATCTGACCATCAAAGTCAGCCAAGGAATTGAGGAGAGACAGTAAGAGATAGTTAGATTTTCTTTGCTTCAACTCGCAATCACAGAATAACTTGCTCTTTTCAATTCTAGTAAAGTATGGAGCTCAAGCGGATGGGTAAGAAAGCAACAAATAGTTTGTTACTAAGGCTTTAGCGACGCTAATCTACCATCGGTGACAGATTAGCGTCGCTATACATGACTCTTGTACAGTGACTAATTAAACGTCATCGAGACAAATTACTGTCGTCGAACCGTACTGCTTGCTATACAAGAATTTCAGCGATCGCCACCCCTTTTTTTACCCCTAAACGCACCAACTGTGAAATGACAGATTAAACGTCGTGTTCCAGAATTGTGACAGATTAAGTGTCGTCTTTCCTTGAGCCTGCCAATAACGCAAGTGACAGATTAGGTGTCGTGTTCTGCTGAGCGATCGCCTCCCCTTAAAGCTTATGGAGCCTAACCAATATCGAGATTAGAAGCCAATCCGGAATAGGAGACTAGGGGAGTGAAGGAAATCGGTGAAGCTATGATTGACCCGTAAGACCCAAATCGCCCCCTCGCCTCTTTGGTCTACCCTATGCGTCATCCCGTCTCGCTGCTTTTGTGTACGGTTTGCTTGGCTTTCACAGTACCCCTGGTACTCCCACCCGCATCTGGTAGCCTGACTGCTCTCGCCCAAACAACTCCAGAAGACCGAATAGCCGAAGCCGATCGCCTGCTGGAGTTAGGTAATCAGCAATATCGAGTCAGTCAGTGGCAAGAGGCATTACAGTCTTATCAAGCGGCTCTGGATATTTATCGCAACCTTGGCGTTCGTGAAGCGTTTCCACAGGAAAGTCGTGCAGGGGAAGCCATAACGCTTAACAGCATTGGTGCCGTCAACGACTTGCTGGGGAATTATCCGCAGGCGCTGGAGTACTATGAGCAATCCTTAGCCCTCTCGCAGGAGTTGGGCGATCGCGCTGGGGAAGCTGCAACGCTGGGCAACATCGGTATTGTCAACGACTTGCTGGGGAATTATCCGCAGGCGCTGGAGTATTATGAGCAATCCTTAGCCATCAAGCGGGAGTTGGGCGATCGCGCGGGAGAAGCCATAACGCTGAACAACATTGGTAGTGCCAACCGATCGCTGGGGAATTATCCGCAGGCGCTGGAGTACTATGAGCAATCCTTAGCCATCAAGCGGGAGTTGGGCGATCGCGCTGGGGAAGCTGCAACGCTGGGCAACATCGGTATTGTCAACGACTTGCTGGGGAATTATCCGCAGGCGCTGGAGTACTATGAGCAATCCTTAGCCATCAAGCGGGAGTTGGGCGATCGCGCGGGAGAAGCCATAACGCTGAACAACATCGGTATTATCAACTATTTGCTGGGGAATTATCCGCAGGCGCTGCAGTATTATGAGCAATCCTTAGCCCTCTCGCGGGAGTTGGGCGATCGCGCGGGAGAAGCCATAACGCTGGGCAACATCGGTATTATCAACTATTTGCTGGGGAATTATCCGCAGGCACTGGAGGATTATGAGCAATCCTTAGCCCTCTCACAGGAGTTGAGCGATCGCGCGGGAGAAGCCATAACGCTGAACAACATCGGTATTATCAACTATTTGCTGGGGAATTATCCGCAGGCGCTGGGGTATTATGAACAATCCTTAGCCATCAAGCGGGAGTTGGGCGATCGCGCGGGAGAAGCCAACACGCTGGCTAATATAGGCTATCTGCTGGAGGTGCAGGAGCAACCGGAGTTGGCGATTGTGTTTTTCAAGCAGGCGGTCAACCGCTATGAAACGATTCGGGAGACAAATCGCGCTCTAGTGGAGGAGTTGCAGGAGTCGTATACCGCCACCATTGAGGATCACTATCGTCGTCTGGCAGATCTGTTGCTGCAGCAAGACCGCATTTTAGAAGCGCAGCAGGTGTTGGATTTGTTGAAGGTGCAGGAATTGGATGATTATCTGCGAGAAGTCCGGGGAGAAGGGGATCAGCTAGTGATTTTGCGTCCAGAGCAAGAGATTTTGGCACGCTATGATGCCCTGCAACAAACAGCGATTCAACTGGGGCAGGAGCGGGCGCAACTGCAGCGAAAGCTGACGGAGGCAGGAACCCTAACCGCTGCAGAAGAACAGCGACTGGACCAACTGATTGACCTACAGGCTGAACTCAATGCTCAATTTGAAGCGTTTTTTCAAAGCGACGAGATTGAGACGTTAGTGGCGCAACTCAGTCCTCGCATTTTGGAGCAGACCGTACTGCTAGAAAATTTGGTAGCTCTCCAGGATGACTTGGCACAGCTCAATGCAGTGCTGCTCTATCCCCTGATTCTGGACGATCGCCTAGAACTGGTGCTAATCACTCCAGACGCGCCTCCCATCCGCCGCGTTGTACCGGTTGGCAAAAATGAACTTAATCAGGGCATCTCTGAGTTTCTGCAAGCCCTGCGCGACCCAACGAGTGATGCCACTGTCCCCGCTCAACAACTTCATCAATGGCTGATTGCCCCTTTAGAAGAGGAGCTAAGACAGGCAAACATCCAGACGATTATCTATGCCCCGGATGGCGTGTTGCGCTACATTCCTCTGGCGGCTCTGCACGACGGTGAGCAATGGTTGACTCAGCGCTATCGCGTCAACAACATTACGGCGCGATCGCTAACGGAGTTGACCAGTCAACCCACTGCCAATCCTCGCGTGCTGGCAGGTGCGTTCGCCGATGACACGATTCGCTATGTTGTGCCGGTTGACGGTCAACCCGAAGAGTTTGGAGGACTGCCCTTTACCAGGCAAGAAGTGGAGAATTTAGCCACCACTCTGCCTAACACCGTGCCATTTTTTGACAACGACTTCAGCTTACGTTCTATGCAGCGCCAGATGGGGTCTGCCAATATCCTGCACCTAGCAACCCATGCCGCGTTTGTGCAAGGCACCCCAGAAGATTCCTTCATCCTGTTTGGCAATGGCGATCGGGCTGTTCTCAAATGTCCTGAAGGCTCCGTTCAAGGTGCCGATTTGCTGCAATGCATCAACACCTGGTCTCTCTCAAATATCGATTTGGTTGTGCTAAGTGCCTGCCAAACGGGAGTCGGCGAACTGGGCAACGGTGCAGAGATTTTGGGATTGGGATACCAGTTTCAAGACCGGGGAGCTAATGCCGTCCTTGCCTCTCTCTGGAAAGTCAGCGATGGCGGCACCCAGACATTGATGGATGCATTTTATGTTGCCCTTCAACAACCTGGTATCTCCAAGACAGAAGCCCTGCGGTTAGCTCAAGTTGCTCTGATTACAGGCAATTTTGAAGTGTTGGGTGTCGATCAGCGCAGTGCAACGGGCATCCGTCAACGCATTCAGCAAGACCTACCTGCCGAAACTGCCAATCACCTAAACCATCCTTACTACTGGGCACCCTTCATCCTGATTGGCAATGGATTGTAGTTCTAAACAGCCAAAAAACACTAATCACCGTAGGGGCATTGCAATGTGTCATATTGGATACCTCTACAACAGGTAAAATCTTTCTCGAAAGTCTCGTTGAAGTTACACAATCACGCTACTCAAAGGTAATCAGTGATTTCATCTCCCGTATTACATGAGGCACTTGAACGCTACGATCGCGCTCTGACGAATCTAGAGAAGGCGAAGGGCGATCGCTCCGTTTTAGTATTAGAGGTGCTGACCCAACGTGATGCAGTGCAACTTGTTCTAGACGACATCAAAGCGATTCCCGCAGAACAGGTAATGTGGTTAGGCAAATTAGATGATCGCCTCAATCACCACAAAAATGCGATCGCAACAACAACGCAATTAGAGACTTGGCGATCGCTCGTTCATCCTCCTGAAACAGCGTGGTGGTGGTATCCTGAACCTCCAGCATTGTTTCCTCAGCTAGAAAAACGATATGTCTTGCTCGATCGCCTGGATTGGCTCTGGACGTTTATCACTTTGTTTTTCCTAACGTTTGCTGTGACTGTGGTTCTTGATAGCCTAAACCGGATTGTAGGGGAAGAACTCAATACTCAAGAGATTCTTCCCATTACTATACAAGTCTTGTTGACCATTGCTGGAGGTAGTGCAGCACTGACAGAGAGTGGACGCAACTTTCTGAAGGCGATTATGGTACGCCTGCGAATTCCTAAACATTTCAGTCAAGAGTTTAGTGCGATCGCTTCACTTATTTTGCTGCTCATCGTACAAGGTATTCACGCGATCTATTTGCCCCTACTTGCCAGCAATCGCGTTCAAACAGGTCACGAGTACTACTCAGCAGATCGCTTGGATAGCGCATTGCGAGCTTATCGACAGGCCCTTGCTCTCCAGCCTAATACGCTAGAAGCTTATTATGGTTTAGGGTTGATCTATGAAGACTTTCAACGCACAGAAGAGGCAATTGCTGCATATCAAGAATTGATAGCTAGAAGCGTTGCCTCCAACAGACCGGGTATCAACAAACTAGTCTGGCTGCGGGCACACAACAATTTGGGGCGACTCTACATTCTCCAAGAAGACTATCAGGCAGCGTGGATACTTTTAAAGCGAGCGTTTGATGCAATTACCGGAGAGGACTTAAACAATCCAGACATCCAGACAGAAAAATATAACCTGCTCAAAAATCTGGGATGGATGTGGCTGAGGCAGAAACGATTCATTGAAGCTGACGAATTTTTACAACAGGCGATCGCCCAAAATTCAGAACGAGCCGCAGCCCACTGTTTACAGGCTCAAGTCTTAGAGGGATTGCAGCGAGCAGAGGAAGCAACCCCTGCTTGGGAGCAGTGTATCGCTGGTGATCGCAAATCACTACCTGAAGAAGCAGAATGGGCAGCAATGGCACGAGAACAACTAGAGCAAGGAGAGCCATGATGCAACGTTGGTCACTGTTTAGTACTGCGACTTTATTGCTCATTGCGATCGCTCTACCATCTCTTGCCAATGACCAAATCATTGATATCCAAAGAGGCAGTGCGTCGCTACAGCGAGAGGGAATGCGTCGCCGCCGTCCAGCAGTAGTAGGCGACCTGTTGCGGGTGGGCGATCGCGTTTATCCCTTTAATGGCGCAATAGTGCAAGTGCTGTGTCAAAATGGCAACTCTCAAACCCGCTCTCGTCTGTTCGGTCTAGCGGATGTCTGTCCAAATAGCCGCAGTCGTAACTCCCAGGAAGGGCGGGGAGAGGACGATTTTCTGCTGTTTTTGGAAAACCGATTTGAGTATGCCTCTCAAGTCTCTGAAGGAAACCCAATCCTCCGCTGGAACCCCGTTTCAGATGTGACAACTTATCAGGTGCAACTGTGGGAGTGTGGTCAGGCAGTATTCAACTGCACTTCGATGATTTGGAGCACCACTGTTGAAGGAACGGAAATTCGCTATGATGGCTCGGCTCTGCAACCTGGACACAACTATCAACTCGTCACGATCGCTCAGGATACTCAAGCGCAACCTGCCTATCTAAAGCTGCGCCGGTTAGATGAGGTTCGTAGTGCAGAGTTGCAGGCAGACCTAACAGCATTAAGCTCATCTTCCCTCACACCTGAAGCACAGGCGATCGCCCTAGCTCGTTTTCACCTGAATCTGGCTGAACCCAATACCTTGCCTCCAGAAGGTGCAGGATTGGTGCTGGAGGCGATCGCTGCCCTAGAAGCCGTTGCCGCTAATAGCTCAACGCCTTATGTCCATCGGCTCCTGGGCGACCTGTATCTCCAGGCTGGGTTGCTAGATCCGGCTCAGTCTGCCTATGAAATGGCTCTGACGCTGACAGCGTCTTCAGTTGACCTCTCGAATCGCGCTGCCGCCCAGGTGGGATTAGCCAATATTGCTGCGGCTCAGGGCGATCGCCTCACCGCTGAACAACGCTTGCAGCAAGCCCGAATTAGCTATGAACTGTTGGCAGAGGGCGATCGCGTGGCACAGGTCGAGGAATGGCTAGATACACTCACAGGAGGCACAGAGCCGTGAGATCTGAATTACTCTCAACCCATCTCTCCAGCCGCCAAAACAGCTTCCACGTTCAGCGATAACTCTGGAAACAGCGGCGATCGCCCCTTCATGATTAGGCTGGATGCTTATGAATGTCACGGATCAAGATTAGAAGCCAATCCGGAATAGGAGACTAGGGGAGTGAAGGAAATCGGTGAAGCTATGATTGACCCGTAAGACCCAAATCGCCCCCTCGCTTCTACGGTCTACTCTATGCATCATCCCGTCTCGCTGCTTTTGTGTACGGTTTGCTTGGCTTTCACAGTACCCTTGGTATTTCCACCCGCGTCTGGTAGTCTGCCTGCTCTTGCCCAAACAACTCCAGAAGACCGAATAGCCGAAGCCGATCGCCTGTTGGAGTTGGGTAATCAGCAATATCGAGTCAGTCAGTGGCGAGAGGCATTACAGTCTTATCAAGCGGCTCTAAATATTTATCGAGAGACCAATAATCGAGGAGGTGAAGCCAACTCCCTTCTAGGTATTGGCAATATCAACAACTTGCTGGGGAATTATCCGCAGGCGCTGGAGTATTATGAGCAATCCTTAGCCCTCACCCGCGAGTTAGGCGATCGCGCTGGGGAAGCTAGAACGCTGGGCAACATAGGTCTTGTCAACCGATTGCTGGGGAATTATCCGCAAGCACTGGAGTACTATGAGCAATCCTTAGCCCTCTTTCGCGAGTTGGGCGATCGCGCGGGGGAAACCATAATGCTGAACAACATCGGTATCGTCAACGACTTGCTGGGGAATTATCCGCAGGCATTGGAGTACTATGAGCAATCCTTAGCCCTCAAGCGGGAGTTGGGCGATCGCGCTGGGGAAGCCTTAACCCTTAACAACATTGGTATTGTTAACCGATTGCTGGGGAATTATCCGCAGGCATTGGAGCACTATGAGCAATCCTTAGCCCTTACCCGTGAGTTGGGCGATCGCGCCACGGAAGCTGCAACGCTCAACAACATCGGTATTGTCAACGACTTGCTGGGGAATCATCCGCAGGCGCTGGAGTACTATGAGCAATCCTTAGCCCTCAAGCGCGAGTTGGGCGATCGGAAACTGTCAGAACTGAGTACTCAAATTGAGGGTAGAAGCCCCTGCCTGATAAACTAGCTTCTGCCCTCAACTTCCGTTTAGTCAGCCTTCGATGAATTGTCCTCACTGCAGCTCGGCTCACACCACTCGATTGCAACGCACTACTGATTTAGGTTACGCGATGTATCGCTGCAAGGCGTGCTATCGCACCTGCAATGAACGCACCGGTACCCCTTTCAATTTCATTGAAGTGCCCACTGATATCGTGTTCCAAGTGCTGGTGTGTCGGTTCCGTTACAAGCTGAGCTTTCGAGACATTGCTGAATTCTTCCTGCTGCGGGGATTTGAGTTCACCCATGAAACAGTACGGGATTGGGAAGAGCGCTTTGCTTCCATCTTTGCCCAGCAGTTGCGTGCCAAACGCAAAGGCAAAGTGGGCAAGATTTGGTTTGTGGACGAGACGTACATCCGAGTCAAAGGGAGATGGTGCTATCTGTATCGAGGGATTGATGAGAATGGAAACTTGGTGGATGTGAGGTTGAGCGAGAAGCGAGACATGGCAGCAGCAAAAGCGTTTTTTGCTGGGGCACATGAGGTGGTGGAACAATCACCGCAACGAGTGGTGACAGATGGGCTGAGTTCGTATCCCAGAGCAATTCATGAGG
>NZ_JACJPJ010000092.1:0-126605 GCF_014696015.1 Oculatella sp. FACHB-28
GCTGACGTAACCGAATCGCTTGTTGTCGCAGATAATCTTGAGTCGTGGGATTAAGTAAGCGGGCATCAGGTTTATTCATACTTCAATTCTACGAATTGCCCCTTCCCGCTGCACCCTCTTAAGTTGCCGGGTTAATAGCTCATAGACTAGGCTGCAAGCAAGAATCAGTTCAAATCACTTAGAACTGTTCGATCATTTTGTTGGAGAGTTAGAATTTCGATTGGATACTCTGCACCGCTCAACATGAGTTCAGTGATGACTGCGTACGCCTCGCTCCATGCCTGCTCGGTATTCGGTGTCCAAGCACTATCTAAGCAAATCGCAAATGCCTTTAAAAGTGTACTGCCCACCATGGGATAATGTTCAGGCTGAACACCATACTGAATATGGCGAGTTCCTAAAGCCTTAAGTGATTTAGTCAATACATCGGGGCAGTGAAGATTTTCTACAACAAAGACGAGTGATTTGAATAGCTGCTTTGCTTGCTTTTTCATGGAGGTGTTAACAAACAATGGCTTGACCTGTGGATAGTCTGTAAACAAAGTTGAGTAAAAGTAATTCATGAAGTTAGCTTCCTGTGCTTTAATCCGTGAAAAACTAGACTCTAACAATTCAATATTCAAAGCCATGCAGCAGTTCCTCTTGTTTACTGTTCGTAGTTTGCCGAATTCTGATGAATCTATCTATGAGCTACCTCATAAAATGACTAAACGCAGGGAAAACATTAAATTGAAGGAGAAATCAAGCCTGCTTGATCGAGGAGTTCAACGATGCAAGTGACGATAGACCAACTCCAGCAAATTCCACTGCTTTCTAAACTCGATCTCGATCAGCTTGCTCACCTACAAGATCGTGCGGCAGTTAAGCACTATTTGCAAGGAGAAATCATTCTGCATGAAGGCGATCGCTTACCTGCTCAACTTTTCGTGGTTCTCAGTGGCAGAATTGAAATCAAGAAAACGGCTTCTACAGGTAAAGAAACAATTTTGCGAACATTACCCGCTGGAGAACTCTTTGCTGCACCTGCACTATTTGGCGATGGTGTAGCCCCCGCAACGGTAGTGGCTGAACAGGACTGCCAGATTCTCACGGTTGAACGCACTACTTTACTAGAAATAATTCAGAACTCTCCAGAAGTAGCACTGCAAATTATTGCAGTTCTAACAGAGCGTCTCCAACATCTCCATCAAGTCGTACATGGGCTGGTTTCAGAGCGGGCGATCGTGCGGTTAGCACAATTTATTCAAGCGGCGGCGATCGCTGAAGGAACAGATGTAATAGATCAGGGATTACAGTTGCGATCGCGCTTGCCCTACTACCAGATTGCTCGCAGCATCGGGATCACTTATGAAGAATGTGTCCGACTGTTCAAGCAAATTCAGACAGTTGTTACTTACCGTCGGGGCGGGAAGATTTTAGTATTAGATCAGGCAAAACTAGATGCGATCGCGAACGGGCACACTGCGTGAACATCCAGGTCGATAAATCACAGCGCGTCAAATTTTGAGAACTGCTGTAAGTGGAACAAGCAGGGATAACGCTTCGATCAAACTCCTTTAGCTAGCAAAACTTTGGCTGCAAAAAAATCGTATTAGAGCCTTTCAAGGGCGACCGGATAAGCTGCATTTTTGTCCACATTGACGACACGTGGTTGAGTGACATGATTGGCTTTCAACACTTTACGGAAGAAGTGTGCTACTACTTTGCCATCTCACTTTGCACTCAGCATAAAGTCCAAAGTATAGCCCTATGAATCGACGGCGCGATACAGATATTTCCACTCCCCTTTGATTTGAATGTACGTCTCATCCCTTTCAGGAATCATTCGTTGGCTGCAAACGGGGTCGAACTCGCTTGTCCAAATCGGAGGCATACTTCAATACCCATCGGTTGATCGTTGAGTGGTCTACGTTCACACCTCGCTCTTGCATCATCTCCTCTAAATTGCGGTGGCTCAAAGCGTGACGGCGGTACCAGCGAACGTTGAGCAGGATGATTTCAGGCAGAAAGTGTCGCCATTTGAAGGGAGAAGAAGTAGACATTACTGGGTCAGAGACACGAAGCAATGACCACAGCACCCGAATTGTATACGGAGGCAGTATCTCGCTTCCTGCTTGGAAAATAGATTGAAGTTCTGGTGACGGTTGTTGCTACTATTGCCCCAACATAATCTAGCCTGACCATCTACTGCACTAACTTTCTGGGCATTGCACAAATTGAGAATGATGCGGAAATTCCTAGTATGCGAATTGCCCACTGTAAGGACACGGCAATGCCTTGCCCCTACGAAAATCATTCGTCAAATGTGCAACGCCACTTTCTGAATGGTGCGCCAAACTTTAAAGCCAGTACTGCTGCAAGCGAACCGTCTTGCTTAGGCAGAGCAAGACTATCTGGAGAATTTGGCTGAATATCCTGAAAACGGCTGGTCACTCTATAAGCAAAACAACCATTACAACTTGTTCCGCATCGGGTGAAAAGATATGAAAGATTGGTACAAAGAAGACCTTGCTTATATTCACGATGCGGGTCACAGTGATTACGCGCTCAAATCTGCTCCAGGTATTCTCGATATCCTGACTCAAAACAATATTCGAGAAGGTTTAGGAGTTGACTTGGGCTGCGGTAGTGGGCGATCGGCGTTAGAACTTACGAAAGCTCATTATCAGGTGCTTGAAGTTGATATCTCTGAGTCGATGATTGCACTTACTCAAGCCAGAGTTCCAGATGCTCAGTTTCGAGTTGAATCGTTGTTTAAAGTCGATATTCCGTCTTGTAATGCGGTGATTTCAATTGGGAAATGTTTGAATTACTTGTTTGATAAAGATAATACTGACCCAGTACTAACTCAACTTTTCGATCGCATCTATCACGCCACAATTCCAGGGAGAGATTGGTAAGTTCTTGCACAAATTCTTTATGCTTGGGCGATCGCGCCTGCAAGTCGATACAGAGTAGTGGAAAACACTCGCAGTTGGAGAAACGCTAGAGGTCGAGTTTGAAACGGGAGCGGTAGAACTCAGGATTTTCAGTTGTTAAAGAGCAGGAAGTTACTCGACGGGGTGAAACATTCATTAATTATGCGATGGAGAAGTCCCTTAACTAACTCCACTGAAAAAATTTTGCTCTCAGTTCTATGCTCAATCAATGGAAGTGATTCGATGAACACAAAATCTCACCGTTCGTTAGGTCGGGCTTTATTTCTCTCTACTCTCGCGGCAACAAAGCCTGCTAACCAGTCCGGGAGCTTTACGGATATTCTGTTTAACCTAACGCCAGCCTATCTGCAAGCGACGATTCCTAAGCGCGGTTCACTGTTTGGTTGGTTAGGGGCGAGCAAAGGTTTTAATAGGGGTGATTGAAGGGTCGCTGTCACCAGATGCAATTAGAGCAAATCCGGGACCTGAAACAACGCAATTATGTTAAACAATGAAGAAGGGTTTCAGCCTAATGGCATTCTATGACAGCTACGCTTCAAACACCCCAGTTTAATCGGAGCCACTTCAATGTTTCCTAAATGTTCAACCCCTGAACGTTCAAATTGGGGTGGTGTCGTTGGCTTTAGTGTAGGTGGTGCCTGTGCGGATGTAGCAGATGCCTATGCGATGCTTAACACAATCGTTGATACAAAGGATAACAAACCAACCGCGATCGCCTTCCAGCTTAACCCTCAGCATTCTCCGGCAAGAACTATACAGAAGTACGATTACCACTCATATTCCAACTCGCCCCGATTGATTTTACCTACAAGTTTCGAGTACAGTTGCAATGCTTCTGGAACTATCTTTTTGTGTGCAAAAGCAATGGTTTTGATATGTTCCAATTCATCATGAGAGAGCCAATCATCTGAAATCGCCGCTTCAATCGTCCTCCTCAGCTCTTCTAATTGTTTAATTTCTTCGGGTGAAAGTTCCTCAGTAGAGAGATGTTCGACTTTCATGATGATTGCCTCCTCTAAATTAATTACCGTTATATGGACAGTTCAAGAGAACTCCGAGAGTGACAACTGATGTCTACTTAGGGTGATTGAAGGGTCACTGTCAACCGATGCAATTAGAGCAAATCCGGAACCGTGTTTTGCTTTGTTTCTCTCAGCTGTTTCTCATCACTCTTTTACTGTAGGCGGTGGTCTTGCCGGTGGCGATGGCTAGAAGTTAGGGAAAGTTATGGACTCGGTTAAGGGGACTGAGTCGCAACTGACATTGTTGGTGAACCGTGGTCTAACATCCTAAAAACGCCTTTGTGCACTTGCTCAACCGCTCAATTCTCTCAACCTTCTGCCGTAGTACCTCAATCTCTCGCTCCAGGCACTTCAATTCCTTGCCACGAGCGATCGCCCATGATCATCGCAGCAGTTTTCGCCTTACTTGGCAGTTTCCCTTTGGGGCGATCGCCTCCCCCATCCGACAGCCAGTGTAAGCAGCGATGGCGATCGCCGTTCTGTAGGGTTCGCGAGCATAGGTTAAAACTTGCTCCACTTCGGCAGGAGTTAAAACTTTGGCCTGACCTTTCCCTTCAACTTTACCTGCCATCTAGTTTGTTCACTCTAAAATCAGTTGCTTCTAATAATATTGTCGTTTGTTAGGGTTGGTCGCAATGGGGCAGAGTCAGTCTGGGTGATTACAAAGACGCATTAGCGCTTACATCAGCGAATTTACCTTTGTGGGCGTTAAATGTCTGTGCGATCGCACGTGTTGGATTTTTAGGTTTGTGAGTGAAGAGGATTGAGTTTTTGTACAGTGCCCAACTAGATGACATTAGGACAGATTCGTATTATCAAGCTAGCCTATTCACTGCACGCCTTCAATCACTGAGCTTGGTACTAGTTCATTTACTTCCTGCCCATCCTTAAAGATAAGCCTCAACAGAAATAAGCTTCACATCCGTGTTGTCACTAACTCGCCATCACGATAAATAAAAAGTCACTGTACAAATTCTGAAAGATTTACGATTTCTTCCGAAGATGAAGTGCAAGGATTGAATTAACAACTATCCTCGTTATGTAACCCCCTATGAGCGATGTTTTTATTTCCTATTCCCGCAAAGACACCGACTTTGTGAAAGCCCTCTATGCAGCATTGGAAGCACGCAATCGCAGCACCTGGGTTGACTGGAGCAATATTCCCCTGACGGCAGACTGGTGGCAGGAGATTCAGACTGGCATTGAGTCTGCTGATACGTTTGTGTTTATCATCAGCTCTGATTCAGTTGCTTCTGCGGTTTGCAATCAAGAAATTGATCATGCCGTTTTGCATCACAAGCGATTATTTCCAATTGTGCGGCGTAATGAGTTTGATTTGAGTCAAGTTCATCCAGCGTTGCAAAAACGTAACTGGCTCTTCTTTCGAGAAACGGATGATTTTGATCGTGCATTTCATCAACTTTTGGAGGCGCTCGACACTGATCTTGAGCATGTGCGACAACACACCAAACTGTTGATTAAGGCGATCGAATGGGAAAAGAGTAGCCGAGATAATAGTTTCTTGTTGCGAGGCAACGGATTGGCAGACATCGAACAATGGCTTGCCCACAGCAAAGACAAACAACCTCGACCCACAGAACTGCAAAATCACTATGTGATTGCCAGTGAGCAGTGGCAACGGCAGGAGATCGAACGCCTGCAATCACTTTATGAGCAGGCTGAGCAACGCCGAATTGAAGCTGAGAGGAATGAAGTCAAGGCATTATGCAAATCTTCAGAGGCGTTGTTTATCTCAAACCAAGAATTTGAAGCATTGCTGGAAGCATTGCGAGCAGTTCGACGCTTAAAGTTGGCAACGTGGACAGAAGCTAATTTGCAAAAGCAGGTCAGGTTAGCGCTGCAACAAGCAGTTTATGGGGTAAAAGAACGCAATCGCCTAGAAATAGGTGATGACCCTGTATTTGTCAAACAAGTTTGTTTCAGCCCAGACGGAACTCTCATTGCTGCCGCTGTTAATGCAGTCGTCAATGCACAAGTAAAAGGCGACATCATTTTGTGGAGCCCAAAAGGACAGCAAATCAGAACCTTGGCAAGACATGAAAGTTATATCATGAGTGTTTGCTTTAGCCCTGATGGTCAGGCGATCGCATCGGGTGATGCCAGTGGGAAAATTTATCTATGGAGTTTAGAGGGGCAGCGTCTTAGACACTATCACGACCCGACTGGTATTGGGGATATTCAATTCACTCCGGATGGTGCTCTGTTAATTGCTGGGAGCAACGATGGTGCAGTTAGGGGATGGACGGTTGAGGGGGAGGAAATACTTACCTTGCCCACCGCAGGCTATGTAACCAGCACTGATATTAGCCCAGACGGAACTATCATTGCAGCAGCAGGCGGCAGCAATGCGAGAGGAGGAGGAAATGGCATTGTCAGGTTGTGGACAATTGCAGGACAGGAATTACAAACGCTCGACGGGCATATTGCACCAGTAATGGCAGTTTGCTTTGATGCCACTGGTACTGTCATTGCCTCCAGCGGTTGGGATCGTAAAATTAAACTCTGGAGCTTGAATGGTCAAGAACTTCAGAGCCTGGATGCCGATTGCATGGGAAACCAGGGTAGCTGTGAAGCCGTTTTAGATGTTCGGTTTAGTCCTGATGGAACTTCAATCGCGGCGGCTACACAAGATGGATTGGTTAAACTTTGGAGTTCCGAAGGGCATGAGTTGGGCGTTCTCAAAGGACATACTAGTAAATTGTGCAGCATCAGCTTTAGTCCAACAAACAATCTTATTGCCTCGGGCAGTGTTGATGGTACGGTTCGGCTTTGGAACTTATCTGATCAAACGTTATTAACGTTAACAAGTAATAAATCGCATGGGTTTCTCAGTATTGGTGTTAGCCCTGATGGGCAGTGGGTTGTGGCAGGTAGTCACGATGGCATCATTGCGATCTGGAATCGGCAAGGACAGTTGCTTAAATTGTTTCAAGGACATCAAAACTGCATTAATGACATCGGTTTTAGCCCTGATGGTCAAACATTTGCGACTGCCAGTAACAACGATACAGCGACAGTGAGGCTTTGGAATCTAGATGGAGACGAACTTCAGCAATTCATTGGGCATAACCGGGGAGTTTACAGCGTTAGTTTCAGTCCTGATGGGCAGTCGCTGCTCTCGGTAGGGTGGGAAGATGGCACAATTCGGTTGTGGAACTTGAAGGGACAGTTACTAAAAACCATTGATGGTGCTCGTTTGGACGCGCGCTTCAGTCCTGACAGTCAAATCATCGCAGCGGCTGATGCGATCGCCAACGTAACGCTATGGAACTTAGATGGGGAAAATCTGAACACCTTGAGCGGACACAAAGACACGGTGAGGCGGCTCTGCTTCAGTCCTGATGGTCAAATCATTGCGACAGCAAGTGATGACAAAACTATCAAACTTTGGAGCATATCAGGTGAAGAACTGAAAACATTGACTGGACACCAAGGAAGAATTCAAGGATTGAGTTTCAGCCCCTGCGGGCAATATCTTGCATCTGCTAGTGTAGACAAAACCATCAAGCTCTGGAATCTAGAGGGTCAAGAACTCAAAACCTTAAAAGGGCATGGAAATAGCGTTTCTGCAGTGTGTTTCAGCCCGGATGGTGAGGCGATTGTGTCTGCCAGTATGGACAATACAGTCAAACTTTGGAACGCCGAAATACTGGATTTTGATGAGTTGGTGATCCGAGGGAGTAATTGGGTGCAAGATTACTTGCAGACCAACCCTAATGTCGAAGAGAGCGATCGCCTGCTCTGTGATCAGATTATGAGCAAACCTAGAAATGTTGAAGGCTAAGTAAACGTGATGAATCCATGACAGAATTGAGGGCAAGTGTCCTAATTTTTTGAAATTGCTGGATTACAGGCTGATATCGTCCCTGTTATTTCCAAAGATCAATTGCTGGAAAGTTTGGAATCTTTAAGATTTCGATGCTTAATTGAACAGCAGAGAACTCGCTTTACCCAGCAGCCCGTTGTCATGGAATACGTCACTGAAAAACTTCTGACTATCGCAGCCCATGAAATCGAAGCGCAAACATTGTGGGACTTAAAGACTCATGCGTTATTGAAAGCAGAAGCGGTAGATTATGTTCGCGACAGTCAGAAACAGTTAATTCTAGAACCGTTGATTGCTCGACTGATGGTACATTTTTTAAGCCATGATGCGATTACCCCTTTGGGAGACTGCAAAGCAATCGTTCACCATCTGCGGCAACTGCTCCGCCAATGCCAGCAACAGACTGCGTCATCCAATTGCTATGCAGCAGACAATCTATTAAACCTCCTCAATCATCTGAAAGCAGATTTAACAGGAGTCGATCTATCAGGCTTGACGCTACGACAAGTAGATTTAGCCGATACGCCGCTGCATCAGGTCGATTTATCGAATACCCACTTGAAGCACACCCGATTTACTGAATCGATTTCTGATATTTTCAGAATCTCAATCAGTCCCAATGATGATTTGTTGGCAATGGCAGGCTTAAACGGGGCAGTATTTCTCTACGATCTCAAAGCGGGGTAGTGGACCAATTCCTGGTCTGCCCATCAGGGCTGGGTAATCGCAGTTGTCTTTGCCACAGATTTCCAGACCTTATTCACGGGAGGTTTTGCTCAACGGATCGCGCAATGGAATGTGGTAACTGGGCAATGTCTACAGGAATGGCAGACGGATAGTCCGATCTAGCGTTTAGCACTCAGTGCCCATGGACAATGGCTGGTCAGCGGTCATGAAACTGGTAAGGCTCAACTCTGGAACATACATACGCAGCTGCTGCTTAGAGTGCTAAACCATTTGGGAGTCGTGCGAGGTGTGGCATTTCATCCGCAAACCCATCATCTGGCGACAGGCAGTAGCGATCGCCAAATCAAATTGTGGAGCTGTGCAACTGGGGAATGTTTAGCAACCTTTGATGGACATGACGACGCAATTTGGGACCTGGGTTTCAGTTCCAGCGGTGAGTATTTAGCCAGTGCAAGTTCGGATGGTTCTGCGACGCACTCCCCATTCTTGCATCATCTCCTCCAAATCTCGGTAGCTCAAGCGACATAACCGGAAGATCTGCTGAGCAGAATATTTCTTCCCTACGGTGGAGAACGTTAGCAATTGCCGTTTCATAAGGGTTAGATATAATGCTAGGTATGATGTACGACTTCTAATTACCCCAATTTCATACTCAGTAATCTCCTCAAGTTAGTAGCGGTGAGTTCAGGCTACTAGCGACTGATAGGAATGCAGCAATTTTTTCGCTTCATCCCTTTAACTTAGTCTGTCTATGTTAGTCCTTAGTAGCGTTTGAACCCACAGCAGCAAACGCATTTGAGGAGACATAATAATGCAACACATTGAAGGAACGTTCAAAGGCTTTGGAGGGCTAGACCTTTATTATCAAAGTTGGCATCCAAGGGAAACGATTCAGGGAACTGTTGCCCTGGTTCATGGTTTGGGAGGGTACAGCGGCTTGTTTAATCCTGCTGTAGAAACTCTCACTACCCAAAACTTTGAAGTGTATGCCTTTGACCTACGCGGTCATGGACGCTCCCCTGGGCAGCGAGGATATATCAACTCCTGGTCCGAGTTTCGTGAGGACTTACGCCTATTCTTGCAGCAGATTCACGAGAAACGACTAGGAGGACCCTATTTTCTGTGGGGACATAGCTTGGGGGGCACGATCGTCCTCGACTATGTGCTGCGATCGCCAGAACGACTTCAAGGACTCATAGTTACAGCACCTGCTCTTGGCAGAGTTGGCATTTCTCCAGTGAAGCTAGGATTAGGTCTATTGCTTTCGGGAGTTTGGCCACGGTTTAGCCTAAAGTTGGGCATCCCAAATGACTTTTGCGAACGAGATCCAGAACTCTGCGCAGTCTATCTCCAAGATACACTGCGCCATGAGTATGGCAGTGCTCGATTAGCAACAGAGTTTTTTGCAACTGTAGACTGGATTTATAAACACACGTCCAATCTGCAAATTCCTTTATTGCTTCTGCATTGCAGTACAGACGCGGTAACGCTCCCCGAGGCTAGCCGCGACTTCTTCCGACGGGTGATGTTCTCCGATAAGGAATATCACGAGTATGCGGGCTGTTGCCATGACCTCTACAGTGATGTGGATTATCAAGTTCTGACAGACCTAGAACATTGGCTGGGGAAACATTTAGACCCAACAGTGGCTTACGGGTCGTCAGAACTGTATGCATCCTAAAGGATTTATCTTAGATCTTAAGTAACGGCGTTACTGGTCTACGGTATGAATTGTAGGGGCATTTTAGTAGGGGTGTTTCGCAAAACGCCCCTACTTTGGAATGGATAGCCGTGCATCATCCCAAGATAAAGAAATGCCGATTTTTATAGCGTACAGAGTAAGTAATAACAATCATCAACTATCTATGCCGAAAGCTCTATCTTGACGAGTATTACTAAAGAGAGATTTCCTTAGCGATCGCCGCAAAACGTAATGTTTTACCCTCAACTTCCTCAAGAAATATATAAAAAATCAACTAGTTCAATACTAACCAGCTACACTGAAACTACTAGAGCTAGAGGCGTTTAGGCATGATAGAGCCGAAGTCTCAAAGCATATGAAATTGTTTCTAATTGCTACCAAACTGAAAGGAGATACTGGGGACTGATTAAGGCTCGGTTGTCAGAAGTCAACATCTAAATTTCTGCGGGGTCTTGCATCTTACTTCTTTAAAGCACCATTGAATTGCAAATGTTCAACGCTACATAATTGCCTCATTTCTTAATAGCACCTTAGGGGAGGTTAGACGCATTGGATTGACAACAATTCAATGCGTAGGCTTCTCTTTCACTCCATAATTTTTCATTCAATGATTTGCTTTAGAGGGTTTAGAAATAGTTGTTTATAAGGAGAAGAGGATTCTGCTCTTCTAAAGAAGATGTTATGCACTGATAAAAAGATATATCAAACTTCCTTAGATTCTGGCAATGTATTTCTGGGGCGGACGTTACCTTCATTGTTAGATGAGGCTTGCGATCGCGCCCCGAATGCTCAAGCATTCAATCAATGGACTGATACAGGTTGGCAACCACTCTCAAATCAGGACTTCAAGGCAACGGTCGAAGCCTTGGCATTGGGACTCATCAATTTGAGTTTAGAGCAAGGCGATCGCGTTGCCCTGTTAATGCACAGCGATCTGAACTTCTGCATTGCAGACCTGGGGTGTCTTCTAGCAAATTTAACGGATGTACCGATTGATCTAACACAAACGCTCGAACACATCATCTTTGTGTTGCGACATAGTGCCGCTAAAGCACTCATCATCCCCAACCTAGAGCTGTTGGCACAAATTGTGCCGCACCTCTGGGAAACTCCTGACCTGCAATACATTATTGTTGCCAATGTTCCTTCGGACTGGCAGCAAATGCGATCGCAGTGGGTGCGATCGGGAGAGCCCGTTCATCCAGATGAGTTCAACCCTGACGCGATTTCTGAGTCGGCTTGTCTTCGGATTCCGATGTTTTTACATCCTGCTCATGCAGACCAACCTCATTCTCCGTTTCCACAATGCGTTCAACTCTTTTCGTTAAACGAGATTCAATGCAATGGGCAAGCTCAATATTCAAGCGATCGACTGCATCAACTTCACAGCACGCTGACTCCTAACACGCTTGCAACCATCATCTACATTCCCGACGAAATGGGGCAAATGCAGGGCGTCATGCTAACCCATGAAAACCTTTCAGCCAACGCGTTAGCCTCATTTGCGAGCCTTCCGGACTTAGGAAGGGGTAACACAGAGACGGTGCTGACATTTTTGCCCTTAAATCACGTTCTTGCTCGAACGCTGCTCTATGGAAACATCAACTATGGGCACAGCATCTATTTCTCCAACCCTACTCGGGTAATGAAACATCTCAAGGAGGTTCAACCTACGATTCTAGTGACGGTGCCTCTTTTTCTAGAGAAGATTTACAGTAAGGTTCTTGAGATAGGCGGACATCGGGACGGCGTTATCAAGAGACTGGAAATTAAGGACCCAAGAGACGATATAGAAACGATTCTGGCGTATTTCTCTGAATCAACTCGTTTCCCTTTCTCAAGGTCTTTGAGTCGACTGCAGCGTATTTGGTTGTCTTGGTTACAGGCGTTGCAAGTTAGAACAGCTCAACTCATCTTTAACTGGGCATTAAACCTTGCTAAGCGATATGAACTGGGACGGGCTAAAGGATTGTATGCATTGCTGTTGCAGCTAGCTGACTGGTTTGTGTTTTCAAAATGGCGATCGCTGTTTGGGGGTCGTCTTCACTATTTGATCAGTGGAGGGGCTGTATTAAAAGCTGAGTTAGCTAATTTGTATGCAGCAGCAGGTCTACCTGTTCTGCACGGCTATGGGTTAACTCAGGCAAGTGCTGTTGTGTGTTTCAATCGCATGTCTCTTAACCGAGCAGGGACCGTCGGTAAGCCGATCGCAGGAGTTGAGGTTGCGATCGCTCCTGATGGAGAAGTGCTAACCCGCAGTCCTTATGTGACACCAGGGTATTACAAGAATCCCGAAGCCACACGAGCCCTGATTGATGAACAGGGTTGGCTGCACACGGGAGATTTAGGTACGTTTACGAACGAAGGTTTCTTGAAAATCACGGGTTTGAAAAAATCACTCTTCAAGCTGTCAACGGGCAAGTATATTGTGCCTCAACCCATTGAACAGCGGTTGAAACAATCGCCGTTAGTGGCTCAAGCGATCGCCGTTGGCTCTGAACGCAAGTTCTGTACGATGTTGATCGCCCCAAACCTGGAAGCATTGCACCATCATGCCCAAATTGTTGGATTTGATTTATCCAATCAGGAATTGCTGAAACATCTCTGCACTATTGCTTTATATCAATCTCTTGTGGATGGCGCTAATTGCCATTTGCCATACTGGGCAACGGTCAAACGATTCCAATTATTAAATGCTGCGTTCACTGTTGAGAATGGACTGCTCATGGCAGATGGACGCATCAATCGTGCCAAAGTTGCTGAAGTGTTCGCTGCCGAAATTGATCACCTGTATCGAGAAGGGGAAGTTCGCAGAGGCGATACAGAACGGGGACGCCATAGCGATGCCTCCAATTCTGCCCTGGTATCCGCCTGTTCTCCTATCCCCGATGCGTCTTGTCCAGCCGTTGCTCAGTCTCTCAACCCACGACTCACCACCTAACTATAGAAGGGTTTCAAAGCAATGTTTAAACCATTTCAAACAGCCGCCGTTCTGGGTGCGGGCGTTATGGGAACTCAAATTGCAGCCCATCTCGCCAATGCAGGTTTGACCGTACACCTCCTCGATCTACCCGCCAAGACCGGCAACAAAAATGATTTGGTCGAAGCCGCTTTTAAGAAAGCGCGAAAACAATCTCCACCCATCTTTTTCACCGAAAAAACAGCTCGTCGGATCATTCTCGGCAACTTTGACGACCATTTTGATCGACTGGCTCAGGTAGATTGGGTGATTGAAGCGGTCGTTGAAAATTTGAACATCAAGCAGCAGTTAATGCAGCGCTTGGAAAGCGTTATTCGTGAGGATGCGATCGTCTCGACAAACACCAGCGGATTACCAATTCATGCGATCGCTCAACATCAATCAGAGTCATTTCGGAAGCGGTTTTTAGGAACGCACTTCTTTAACCCGCCGCGCTATCTCAAACTATTGGAAGTGATTCCAACGGCAGATACCGATCCACAGGTTCTGAAGCGCATGCAGTGGTTTGGACAAGTGTATTTAGGCAAAGGGGTTGTGTTTGCAAAAGACACCCCCAACTTCATCGCAAATCGCATTGGTATGTATGCCACAATGTTAGGACTGAAAGCCTGGACAGAGCAGGGCTACTCCATTGAAGAGATTGATACTCTCACCGGAACGCTAGTGGGCCGCCCTAAGTCTGCAACATTTCGAACTGCTGATTTAGTGGGATTGGATACGCTGCTGTATGTGACAGAAAATCTTTATCCGGCTATTCCTAATGATGAAAGTCGAGATGTGTTTCGCGTTCCTGAGATCATGCGTAAACTGGTCTCGACTGGAACACTGGGAGCGAAAACAGGACAAGGATTTTACAAGAAACAAGGTGGCGAAATTCTTTCTCTCAATCCTGTAACGCTAACTTATGAATCAGCTAAACCGCTGAATCTAGGCAATGTTGAAGCTCTTAACAAGCTACCGGATTTGGGCGATCGCCTCCGAGCGTTATATCAAGATCGCGATCGGGCTGGAGCTTTCTTCCGCCAAACCATGCTGAAGATTTTGGGCTACAGCGCTCGCCGCATTCCCGAAATTGCTGATAGTCCGGCTGACATCGATCGGGCGATGCGATGGGGCTTTGGGTGGGAGTTAGGTCCCTTTGAAATTTGGGATGTTTTGGGCTTTGAAACCGTATTGACCGCCATGAGAGCTGTCGATATTCTCATCCCTGAATGGATAGAAATAATGCATCGCAACAGTGCCAGCAGTTTTTACTGGAATGACCAATACGTCTATGAGCTGGGGCGGAGCAACGAGCTGCATTACATTCCCCTAGAAATTCCGGCGGATGAAATGAAGCTAGAGACTGTGAAAGCTGACCCACAGCGGACTCTCTGGCATAACCCAGAAGCGGCTCTATTGGACTTAGGCGATGGGATTGTGCTGTATGAGTTTCGTTCAAAGGGCAATACGCTGAGTTTGAAGGTGGTTGACGGCTTAGATGAGGTCCTCAAGCTTTTAGAAACCCGCGATGACTTCAAAGGCTTGGTCATTGGGAACGATAGCCCCCACTTTTCTGGAGGAGCGAATCTGGCTGAAATGGGGATGCTGGCTCAGTCTGGTAACTTTGATGCCCTTGACAACTTGATTGTGCAATTTCAGACCATCCTCCAGCGCATTCGCTATGCGTCCAAACCCATCGTTGCTGCCATTCAGGGACGTGTCTTGGGTGGAGGATGTGAATTAGTCATGGCTTGCCCACACGTGGTTGCTGCCGCAGAAACCTACATTGGACTGGTGGAGTTAGGTGTGGGTCTAATTCCGGGGGCAGGCGGCATTATGCGAACAGTGGCGCGAGTGACTGAACGAGCCGCTTCAGAATCCCCTAGCCATATTCAGCCCTTCCTCCGGGCGGCATTTGAAACGATCGCCATGGCAAAAGTTTCAAGCAGTGCGGCTGAAGCCCAAGAGATTGGTTTTCTGCCGCTAACCGCTCGCATTGTGATGAATGGCGATCGCCGCCTGTCCGTTGCCAAAGCAGAAGCGCTGCACCTCAGCCAGATCGGCTATACTCCCCCTCCAGAACAAAACAGTATTATGGTGCTGGGTCAACCCGCCAGAGCCGCACTGGAACACGCGGCCTATGTCTTCCAGCAAGGAGGGTTTGCCAGTGAATACGATCGCTACCTCGCAGGGCGGCTAGCCTACGTCATGACCGGAGGAGAACTCTCCGCCCCTGCTCTGGTCCACGAAAACTACCTGCTGCAACTGGAACGGGAAACATTTCTCCCACTCCTGAGCCAGCCTAAAACGCAAGAGCGCATCGTGCATATGCTCAAGACCAAGAAACCATTGCGGAACTAAGCGAGGGGAGAGAGGGAAGTTTTCTCAATTCTCAACTCAAAACTCTCCTCACTCCTCACTTTAATAACAACTTTCAATTTCACATACAAAAGCTATGAAAGAAGCATACATCGTGAGCAACGTTCGGACGGCGGTAGGAAAAGCACCGCGAGGCACGCTACACAACATGCGTCCCGATGATATGGGTGCGATCGCCGTTAAAGAAGCCATCCATCGAGTTAAAGGATTAGAACCCGATCAGATCGACGACCTTATTTTTGGCTGTGCATTCCCAGAAGCGGAACAGGGATTTAATTTAGGGCGCGTCATTGCTCAACGGGCAGGATTACCTGACTCAGCAGCAGGCTGCACCGTCAACCGGTTTTGTGCATCTGGCTTACAAACGATCGCGATGGCAGCCCAAGCGATTACGCTGGGGCAAGCTGAAGCGATCGTCGCTGGAGGCGCAGAATCGATGAGCTTGATTCCGATGGGGGGAAATGCGTTTGCGCCCAACCCAGACTTGATTGCAGAAGCACCTCAAGCCTATTCCACGATGGGCATTACAGCAGAGAATGTGGCACAGCAATACCAGGTTTCCCGGGAAGACCAGGATGCCTTTGCATTGCGATCGCACCATCGGGCGATCAACGCCATTCAATCCGGTCGCTTTGAAGAAGAAGTGGTACCTCTCCCCGTACATGAAACGCTGTATGTGGACAGTAGCCCCCATGCGTTCGACACTGTGTTTAAGGTGGATGAGGGACCGCGTCTCGACACCAGCCTAGAAGCCCTGGCTAAGCTACCCCCCGTGTTTCGCATTCACGGCAGCGTGACGGCTGGAAACTCCTCTCAAATGTCGGATGGAGCGGCGGCGGCGGTATTAATAAGCAAACGCCTGGTCGATGAACTGGAGGTGCAGCCAATGGGACGATTGCTCGGTTTTGCGGTTGCAGGAGTGCCGTCTGAAATCATGGGAATTGGCCCCGTGGCCGCCATTCCAAAAGTGCTGCACCAGGTCGGTTTGAAGCTGGACGATATTGGTTTGATTGAACTCAATGAAGCCTTTGCCTCCCAAAGTCTGGCTGTTATCCGCAAGCTTGATTTGAATGAAGAGATTGTCAACGTCAATGGGGGTGCGATCGCCCTCGGACATCCTTTGGGATGCACAGGCGCAAAACTCACGGCCACTTTGCTGCACGAAATGAAACGACGCGGCGTTCGCTATGGTCTAGTAACCATGTGCGTTGGTGGCGGTATGGGTGCTGCAGGGGTACTTGAGAATTTGATGGTTTAGGGGGAATACTATGCCGTTCATTCAGCCAGTCTTCAGCATTCCCAGCCTTATCTTTCTTCTGCTGCTATTTGGCTATCTCGGTGTACCGCTGTGGATGTGGTCGTTGTACATTGCAGCCACACTTCTAGTTATCAACGCACCTATTTGGGGATGGTCCATTTTTGGTGTTGTGGCCGTCATTTTGAATGTTCCCTGGTTTCGTCGTACGCTCATCACCATACCTATCATGGGAGGCATTCAGTCTCTCAAACTTCTGCCCAACATTTCAGAAACGGAACGAGCGGCGATCGAAGCAGGAACAGTTTGGGTAGATGGTGAGTTCTTTTCAGGCGCACCTAATTTTAAGCGCATGAGAAGTGAGCCATATCCTCAACTGCCGCCTGAAATTCAGACATTTTTAGAGGGTCCTGTAGAGCAAGTGTGCCGGATGGCAACCGATTGGGAAATTCAACGTCGCAAAGACTTGCCACCCGCCGTGTGGAGTTATCTCAAAGAAGAACGGTTCTTTGGGCTAATGATTCCAAAAGAGTACGGTGGGTTAGGATTCTCGAACTTGGCTTACAGCGCAGTGATGGTAAAGCTCGCCTCGCGATCGTTTATTCACACGGCCACGGTTGGTGTAACGAATTCGCTGGGTCCGGCAAAACTGCTGCTCAACTATGGCACACAGGCGCAGAAGGATTACTATCTCCCTCGGTTAGCGCGAGGTGAGGAAATTCCCTGTTTTGCGCTGACAGAGCCGACGGCTGGATCAGATGCTGCCAGTATTACTTCGCAGGGTGTGGTGTTTCAGGATGAGCATGGCAAACTGTGTCTCCGCCTAACCTTCCGTAAACGTTACATTACGCTAGGCACGATCGCCACTCTGATCGGACTCGCATTTAAGCTGCGCGACCCCGACAATCTCCTCGGCAAAGGCGAAGATGTAGGCATCACCTGTGCTCTCATTCCTGCGAATACCCCTGGAGTGGTGCTGGGGCGACGCCATGATCCGATGGGAGTGCCGTTCTACAACTCTCCTATTGAAGGACGGGATGTTATCGTCCCGATCGACCAAATTATTGGCGGAGTAGAGCAGGCGGGTCAAGGTTGGAGGATGCTGATGCAAACCCTAGCTGCCGGACGAGGCATCAGCTTTCCGGCAACCTGCACCGGCATTGCCAAATTAGTAACGCGCGTCACCAGCGCTCATGCTACGGTGCGACGACAGTTTGGGCTGTCGATCGGGCGATTTGAAGGAGTTGAAGAACCGCTCGCCCGCCTTGGCGGACTGACTTACCTGATGGATGCAGCTCGCATCTACACGTGTGGAGCCGTAGACAAGGGCGAAAAACCATCTGTTGTCTCTGCGATCGCCAAATATCAGTTCACAGAACTGTCGCGCAAACTGATCAACGATGGCATGGATGTTTTAGGCGGATCAGGGATTTGTCGGGGTCCACGCAATCTGCTGGCCAGTATCTACATCGCCACGCCTATCCCAATTACGGTTGAGGGGTCCAATATTCTCACCCGCACGATGATGATCTTCGGACAGGGTGCAATCCGGTGTCATCCTTATATCTATCAAGAAGTTCAAACTTTAAACCGGGAAGATGCGATCGCCTTTGATCATGCCCTCTGGCATCACATCGCCTTGATTGTACGGAACGGTTTTCGAGCAGGATTACTGAATGTATCGCGCGGCTATCTTGCACCTGCCCCGGTTTCAGGACTCACTGCCCAGTTCTATCGCAAGCTAGCGTGGGCGTCTACAACGTTTGCCTTTATGACCGACCTTGCCCTCATCGGCTTCGGTGGCACGTTAAAACGTCGAGAAAAACTCACAGGACGCTTTGCTGATGTCCTGTCCTGGATGTATTTAGGAATGGCAACCTTGCGCCGGTTTGAGGCAGAAGGACAAAATCCCGAAGATTTACCCGCTGTTCGTTGGGCTATGCAGTATGCCTTTGCCCAAATTCAACAGGGATTTGAGGGGATTTTTGCCAATTTTTCTATCCCTGTTCTCGGTCCTCTCTTCCGGGGTCCTGTGCTGGCGTGGTGGCGGTTCAATTCAATTGGTGCGCTACCTTCAGATGAACTTGGCAGCAATATTGCCCAGCAGCTTCAAATTCCTGGAGCAATACGCGATCGCCTCACACCTGGGATTTATGTCCCAGACCATCCTAATGAAGCGTTAGGACGATTGGAACAAGCGTTCCGTCTCTCGTCTCAAGCTGAAGCTATCTTCAAGACGATCAAGACAGCGAGTCGTGATGGGAAACTACCACAGATGAAGCCACAACAGTTGATTGATGCAGCGCTGACTGCTGGCGTGATTACCGAGGATGATGCAGCTCTTCTACGAGAAGCCGAATCTGCTCGCAATGATGCGATCCAGGTAGACTCATTTACGCTGGAGGAGTATCAACATGGCGGACAATTAACGCTGTGGCCGCCAAAAGACAAGCTGGAATCGCGGGTTGAGACAACATTATAGGTAGGTCGCCCCATCTGCTTGGCTTCAAAACCGGACTTGCCCGTTTCCGTGCATCCGGCTCCTCTCCAACTTGGCTCATTGTCAGGAATACCAGTTTTAGGTGTTGTCGCTGCTGCGTGTATCTGGTCATGGCAGTGACGGTGTAGCAGTTTGAGATTATTCAGGCTTTGATTGCCATGATTTCCATCTTAGTAGTGTACCTCGATTTGAAATACCCATCCGTCTCCCTGGTTCACTCGCCAATATAGCGACACAATTTGATGGGTATTGAGTCTGGGATGTCTGTGTTTTGCCCAACGCAACAGTTGCCCAGACGGGTGGTAGGACATTGAAGCAAATGCTTCTTTACTCACTACCGTAGCGTAATATTGGCACCATCCAGTAATGATTGGGTTGAGGTGAGCAATTAACCCTGCTTGGGTGGTTGCACCATGAGATGACACAATCTTTTTCAATTGTGCCAAGTGGCGATGTTGACTCTATTGGTTGGGTTTAATCAGGGTCTTGAATCCATGTTTGGAAGCGTATTTGCCTACCGGATATTGTCGCTCTCCCTATCACAGATAGTGATAGGGAGAGCGATATTTATGAGTTTTTTGTAGCTGCCCAACGAGTTCAGTCGGAGTTCGTGATTCGAGCTGCTTGGAACCACCATTTGGAAGAGAGTGAACTGCCATGGCTTTGGGAACATCTGCAAGCTCAATTGATTGCAGTACTATGTCCAGCAAAGAACAAGATATCCCACGCTGCTTTCCAAAGGCGATCGCTCAACTGTTGGCGGTGTGGCTCGACTAAAAAATCAATTTCAGCATTCGGTAGCTGCTCTAAAATCTGGCGATTGCCCTCCAGATCAATTCCCTCACTGTTTCCCAGAATCGCGAGAACTTTAACCGTCTTATTGCCAAGAACTGTTTTATTACTGTGAATCTTGCTGCTGTGAATTGCTTCGTATTCCGGCGCACTCAAAGCAACTTCCGCCTTTGGATAGCGCTCAAGAAAATCCCATTCATGCCAGGGAAGTTTCTGTAAGCTCAAATCGTCGGTGCGAATTAGAAATCGAATCGTCCGCAAGTTGCTTGAGCTGTTCGTCCAAGTTCATAGGTTAGATCAAACGATGCGAAGAACCCTACTAATAATTCTCTAAAAGCTATTCGCCTATCAGAGTGCTGCATTCTGCGAATCGCCACAAACCTTACAAAAATATGCTTTTGCTGTCACTTGGCAAGGATAATCGCGCTTAATTTGACTCTGTCGGAAAAACTAGTGAAGAACAAACGACTCACTCCATCTAAATCGAGTTAAGCAACAAGTCCAAAAATTAGAGACACGAATTCTACTTGTGCTCGCATATTGCCACTTTCAACCCCCTGAACCTGTGCTTTGCGAAGCAGATTCATTAGCCTTTCTATAGCGACCGGATAAGCCATATTTCTGTCCACAATGAGCACACGGGGTTCCTTGACGTGCGGCGCTTTCAATGTTTTGCGAAAGAATCATGCTGCGGCTTTACCGTCTTGTTTCGCACTGAGCATAAAGTCACTGTACACTTGTCCAAGCACTAACGGTTTTATAATTGTAAGATGCAGAAGCTTACGATCACCCGACCTGACGACTGGCATCTCCATCTACGCGACGGCGCGGCGCTGAAAGCGGTTCTACCCCATACGGTGCGTCAGTTTGCCCGTGCTATCATCATGCCAAATTTGAAGCCTCCAATACGCTTGGTAGCTGATGCCGCAGCCTATCGCGATCGCATTCTTGCAGCCATTCCGGCTAGCCAACAGTTCGAGCCACTGATGACGCTTTACCTCACTGACAACACAAGCCCCGAAGAAATTATCGTGGCCAAAGAATCTCAATTTGTCAAAGCGGTCAAGTACTACCCAGCTGGTGCAACAACTAATTCAGACTTCGGTGTGACGGACATTCGCAAGTGCGATCGCGTCTTTGCAACGATGCAGCAGGTAGACATGCCTTTACTGCTGCATGGAGAAGTGACCGATCAAGATGTTGATATATTCGATCGCGAGAAAGTGTTTATTGAGCGACATCTGATCCCTCTCAAGCAGCGGTTTCCTAACCTGCGTGTGGTGCTTGAACACGTTACCACTTCAGATGCTGTGCAGTATGTCCTATCTGCCAACAACATCGCTGCAACGATTACGCCACAACATCTATTGTTTAACCGCAATATCTTATTTCAAGGTGGAATTCGCCCCCATTTCTATTGCCTGCCAATTTTGAAACGTGAGGAGCATCGCCTGTCACTTTTGCAAGCAGCAACCTCTGGTAATCCTAAGTTTTTCCTGGGCACCGATAGCGCTCCTCATTCTCGCAACAGCAAGGAAAATTCCTGTGGCTGTGCGGGTTGCTATTCGGCTCTACATGCTATGGAGCTGTATGCAGAAGTGTTTGAGAGCGTTGATGCACTTGATAAACTTGAAGCGTTCGCCAGCTTCTATGGTCCAGATTTCTATCAACTCCCGCGCAATACTGAACAGATTACTTTAACCAGAACGACTTGGCGCGTTCCCGATGAAGTTCCATTTACTGAATCTGGGCTTGTGCCCTTACGGGCAGGTCAAGAGATGAGGTGGCAAATGACTTGACTCTGGCATGATATAAACTAATTTACCTCAAGAATTCAGTTATGTTGAATAACCTAAGTACGCCTCGCCAACCTGCCCCTTGATAGCTTAAGTAGGTTCGCACAAGCCATTGTCTGATTAAACTAATCGGCACCTGAACACAGAGACACCTCAAAAGTCCGAGTCTACCTTGAGTCGCAAGAGCCACCGCCGCAGCCTCATCAATGCCCTTTAAAATTT
Source organism: Oculatella sp. FACHB-28 (assembly GCF_014696015.1). Lineage (NCBI taxonomy): Bacteria > Bacillati > Cyanobacteriota > Cyanophyceae > Oculatellales > Oculatellaceae > Oculatella > Oculatella sp. FACHB-28. Next base: position 22,104 of record NZ_JACJPJ010000092.1, read on the forward strand.
TGGGCTGTCCGTCGCCGATGTAAAGAAGTGGCAAACTATCCCAAGGATCAAACTGGATAAACTTGATGGAGAAGTCCCAGCAGGGGCGAAAAAACTGTTGTCCTCGCTCGTTTAACAAACAAGCTGCAAAGCTGAAAATGCTGTTGCTAATGCCGACCACATCACACTGACTTAGCATAAAAAAGTCAATATAGAACTCAGCATTAATAGCCTGAAGCTGCGGCAATTCAATAGACAAATCCTTGCAGGTGACGGGGTTGAACTTAGCAAAGGCTGGCAAAACACGCTCTAACTCGTCACTACACAGAAATAGCACAGGCTGGTCAAACTGATCCCATATACTATCGAGCCAGTCACACCACCACGCTAGCGGTACAACTAAGGTAAATCCTGAAAGCGGTAAGCGAACGAAATCACCCCGTCGAACGTGCACCCCAATGATTGTTTTGCCTTGCGATCGCAACTTAGCTAGCCCAACTTCTAGCGCATCCCTGAGATCAGGAACGGGTCGAAACAGCGATCGAAAAAAGGTTTGATGTGGCTGCAAAAAACGAGTGTGAACTTGAAAAAATCCCCACAAATCAACATTGGTTAATCCTTGCTCTAGCGCCTCGACTCCAACGCGAAGACTTGGTGCTCCTGCCATTTTTTCAATGTATGGAATAAACTCTGGAAACGCATCAAACAAGGCTTCACCCTGATCGAGCTGTTCGATTGCAGGAGGTAAACGCTGTGTAATGGGTGGATCAGTATGTCCAAATAGTGATTGACCAATCCAAGCTGGGCACTCGACCTGCGCGTTTGATTGCAATGCACAAATTCGTAAGAACGCATACTGAAAAAGTTGATTACCAAATCTTCCTAGCTTCCCCAGTGATGACATCGTGAGTATAGACCGCTCAGATGAAGATGTATCTGTTGCTGTAGTCTCTGTTGGTTGATTGAGAGAATTTATAGCGCGAAAAACTTGATCCGTCTCACTGCGCTTGGAATACTTCAAATCTTTATCCAATGCTGCCTCCCATTTATCGCTTACTTTTAGTACTGACTGCTACATCGCTAGCATTCACCTTACTTAAAACAATCATCACTAAACTCTCGACAAATCGTTGTTGATCACATTACACCCGTAAATTGCACCGCGCAGGATTTGCTCAGGTTTTTTCAAGATTGCACAGATTTGGTTGGCTCAGTAGCATCAGATGGGAAACGCTATATTGCAGATCAGAAAACCGGATTTATGAGATACACGCTCTAGCACCAGGATGGTAGCTGTAGAGCCATGTTTCAAATTCATTTTGATTCATTTGAGAAGCTTCCATCATTTCGTTTAATGTCGTTTCACTATCACGTTGATAAGAGCGATAGCCCTGAATTGAACTGCGATTGTAAATAACTTCTGTACGAGGAAGGCGACTGTTTTCGTAGGACTTAAGAGCTGTTTTTATATTCGATGCAGCAGCAAGACACGCTGCTAGTTCGCAAGCATCCTCAAATGCCATATTTGCTCCCTGTCCCAAAGACGGAACGACTGGATGAGCTGCATCCCCTAACAGTACTACTCCGCCGTTACTCCAGTGTCGCAAGGGGGGGCGATCGCAAATCGGTCGTTCCACAATGTGATCGGTAGGCGTTGCTTTAATAATTTCGCCTGCGGGTTCTGCCCAATCAGCAAATCGCTCTAGAACACGAGTTTTGGAAGCTGTAGCCCGTTGGTGAACAAAATCATCAGCGGATAGAGCACTAGCGCTCCAGAAGGTGTAACCTCCACCCACATCAACTAGCAGGAAGTTTTTGCCATCAGCTGATGTGAGTAGGGTAGAAGTGTTTGGAGCAAGTTGCTCATGCTCAAACTGGAGAATAGCCCGCCAAGAAACGCGACCAGCATAATTTGGAGAACCGTCGCCGATTAGGTTCTGTCTAACGATAGAGTTAATTCCATCTGCCCCAATTAGCAAATCTGTCTCAACGGTTTTCCCACCCGAAAAAAAGAGTGTAACACTGTTGTCAAGTTGCTCAAATCCGACACAGCGATGTCCAAAATGGATGATATCAGTTGGTAGTGCTGATGCAAGAATTTCTTGGAGACGTGACCACCGAATATTTAACATTGGTTGCCCATATTGCTGCACAACCGTGATTGGGTTGGATGCGATCGCTTCTCCAGTGCTGCGCTTCAAGGTGAGCGTGTTAAGCTGACTACCTGCTTGCTTCAAAACCTCAACAATGCCCGGATGGATAACTTCGAGACTGTTTAACCCATTTGGGGTTAAGGTCAAACCCGCCCCAACAGAGCGCAGAGTTTCTGCCCTTTCATAGACTTTCACGTCAAATCCGTGTTTGAGCAGGGCGATCGCAGTTGCTAATCCACCAATGCCGCCACCAATGATGGCAATATTCAAAGGTTTGATCACGTTGCTAGCTCCCAAACTGACATTAAATCTGAGGCGATCGCTGAACTCAAAAACATCGAGTGAGTTCAGTGATCATTGAATAAATAGCATCAGAGTAGAGTTGCGATATATCAGATTCTTCTAATCTTACACAAGAAACCAGCTCATTAATTAATCGTGGTAAACCCCCGGCTCTACCGGAGGACTTTCAGAGTTTGATAGTACCGGGAATTTAGGAAAGAGACTCTGCAACGTGAGCCCAAATGTGGGTCACTTGAAGGAGACTCTAATGAAAGATACCGGTAGGTTAAGTCACAGCAAATGGGAGTGCAGATATCACGTGGTATTCATTCCCAAATATCGACGCAAGACGCTTTACTACGAACATTGAAGAAGGACACTTGATGGTAGACCATGTGCACATGCTCATTTCTATTCCTCCCAAGTATTCGGTTTCTCAAATTGTGGGGTTTATCAAGGGCAAAAGTGCGATTGCCCGAACATATTTGGGTAGATGGCAGAACTTCACAGGACAAAACTTTTGGGTACGAGGATACTACGTTTCAACGGTGGGGCGAGATGAGGTAGTGGTGCGGCAGTATATTCGGGACCAGGAGAAGGAGGATCAACGGTTGGAACAATTGAAGTTATGGTAGGAGGAATGAAGGTAAGAAAGCCGCTTTGGGCAGCTCTCATATGCTAAAGCCTCCGGCTCTGCTGGGAGATACTTTTACTCTCTGCCTTTTATGATTACCCCTGATACTGCAACCCCTGTTGATACAAATCTCAAAACAGAAACTGTTGAGCTAGAGACTGTAGAGAGTGCGATCGCCCCTATAGCATCTACTCTAAAGCACGACCAAAATCTAACTGGAGTTTAGACTAAGTGTGATAAGTTGATGCGCGTGCGCTCTAACCGTTGTTTGTGGAGTGCTCCGCCTAAGTATAGTGGCAGAGGTAGACCGCGTGTACATGGTGCCAAGTTCAAGCTCAACGATGCAACGACTTGGCACACCCCTGACCAGTCGGTTAAGGTGAATGACCCCAGACAAGGACGACTGCGCTTGCGCTGCTAGCAGCAGATGCACTTCCGCTCGCTTTGAGGTTGACCAGTGGTTTCGCTTTGCCAAGCAACGACTGCATTGGATCCTGCCCAACCTCAGCACCGCTAAACAAGTCGAACGTTGGAGTGATCTGATGCCCCTGCTCCCTTGGCATAAGAATTTTAACGATGACAAGAACTTGTTAACGACGACAAATAAAGTGTTACCTGACAATTTCCGGGAATGGGCAGTGAGGGACTCGAACCCGCGACATCCTGCTTGTAAGGCAGGCGCTCTACCAACTGAGCTAACCGCCCGGAGAGGCTGTGAAATTTCATCAACTGAAATCGCACGAGTTCTAATATAGCAGATAAATTTGATTCTGCTACGCTAAATCGCAGATAAACTATTAAAACTGCTAATCTAATCTACTCCGTTCAATCATGCCATCGGGTCGGACGCACGATCGCATTACGCTTTGGACTCTGCCCGTGTTGGCGGGGCTAACGTTGGCGATCGCCCGCAACAGCACGATTACGCTGATTATTTGTGCAGGCTTTTTGTTTGGCGGTTTGATGTTTGGGCCTGACCTGGATGTGCTGTCGATTCACTACAAGCGCTGGGGCTGGCTCCGGTGGATCTGGATTCCCTACCGGGGCAGCATGAAGCATCGCTCAATCTGGTCACACGGCCCAATTATTGGCACAACGGTGCGGGTTCTCTATCTCTCAGTTTGGCTAACCTTTTTGGGGCTATTAGGCTTAGCTTTAATTAATGAAGTGCTGCGCGTCGGCTGGACGTGGAATGGAATTGGGCAATCATTGCAGCGATCGTTTCAGCGCTACACGATTGAGTGGCTGCTGTTTTGCCTGGGCTTAGAATTGGGGGCATTGAGTCATTACGTAGCAGACTGGGGCGTATCTACTCAAAAGCGCTATAAAACTCAAGGATGGAAAGCTGTCTTGCCACCTGCACCTAAAGCCAAGAAACGCACGACTAGACGGAGTAAGGGACCACGGCAAAGTAAACGTTAGCTAAGATCAACCCATTCTCATGTTAGTCTTTGTTTTTTTATGTCTACCCCACCCGCATCTCACTCATTTGAGTCAGCTATTCTCAACGCCCTGCAACGGCTGGTTGAAGTTGTGGCACAGTTGCGATCGCCCAATGGAGGTTGCCCCTGGGACTTAGCCCAAACGCCTGAAACGCTGATTCCCTATGTAATCGAAGAAGCCTACGAAGTGGTAGATGCGATTCGGCAGGGCAATCAGGAGGCGATCGCCGATGAGTTAGGAGATTTGCTGCTGCAAGTTGTTTTACAGGCGCAGATTGCTAGTGAAGCTGGGCAGTTTGACCTCAAGGATGTGGCAGAAGGAATTACCGAAAAGCTAATTCGCCGTCATCCGCATGTGTTTGGCGATGTCAAGGTACAGAGCGTGGAGGAGGTGCATCAAAACTGGGAGCAAATCAAAGCGGATGAAGAACAGTCTCCTACTGAGCCTCAGCGACTCACTCCCCGGCTCAGCCGCTATGCGCGATCGCTTCCACCACTGATGGCGGGGATGAAAATCTCACAAAAAGCGGCGGCAGCTGGATTTGAGTGGGAAAACGTAGACGGCGTATGGCAAAAGTTTCACGAGGAGTTAGCAGAATTTCAGCAGGCGATCGCTTCTGAAAGCAAAGCCAACCAGCAAGCCGAATTGGGTGATTTACTCTTTACCCTGATCAACATTGCCCGCTGGCATGAACTTGACCCAGCCGAAGCGCTTGAGGGTACCAACCAGCGATTTATTCAGCGGTTTGCTCAGGTAGAGGCAGTGTGCGATCGCCCCCTTTCGACTTATACCCTGGACGAACTGGAAACGCTGTGGCAGCGAGCAAAGGCAAAATTGGCGGGTGGGGATTAGGGTCGCAGCGTAGCTTGCTGTAGTGGCTTGGCACTGCCAAGCCACTACCTGGACTCAAACCTAATTCACGATAGCGCTTGTTCATTTACTTACAGGACGAGAGACATGGGCCGCATCACCATTTTGACAATTGGCTCTCGTGGCGACATTCAACCCTTCTGCGCGATCGCTTTGGGCTTAATTCAAAGCGGACATCAGGTCACGTTAGCGGGCAGTCCCAACTTTGCTGGCTTTGCTGCTCACTGGAACATTCCGTTTGCACCGATTGCGGGTGATTTTAAGCAACTTCTGAGTTCACCAACAGGACTTGAGCTACTCGAAGGCAATCGGGTGAAGCTGATTCCTGAGGAACTACTATGGCAACAGCTTTTGGATGCCTGGAATGCCTGTCAGGGGAGCGATTTGATTGTGTTTTCGCCTCTAGCGCTGTGGGGCTACCATCTCGCTGAAGCGCTCAAGGTTCCTGCAATTTTGGCGACCCAAATTCCTATCGCTGCAACGCGAACTTTCCCTTTCCTGGATTTTACCGAACGCACCGACCAGCGGTTGCCAGGGCTAGCCAACCTTTTGAGCTATCATCTGGTGGGATTCCTCGGCTGGCGTTCTAATGCAAAGCTGATCAATCGGTTTCGACAAGACGTGCTGCACCTGCCTCAATTGCCCTGGGCAGGAGCCCGATATCGCCGTGATGCGCCTCCGTTCCTTTCACCCTTGACCATTGTTAATTGCTATAGTGCAGCGGCAATCGCCCCTCCTCCAGATTGGGGCCCAGCAGTTCACCAAGCGGGATACTGCTTTCTCAATACAGCAGATTCGTTTACTCCCTCACCCGAACTACAAGCTTTTTGGGATGAAGAGCCAAAGCCGTTCTATGTTGGCTTTGGCAGTATGATTCCTCGGCATCCTGAGTGGTTAGCTCAAACGATCGTCTCAGCTTTAGCGGCAACCGGACAGCGAGCCGTTCTTTGTTCAGGTTGGGGGAGCGTTAGCACCGACCTGCCCCCCTCCATCTACCGACTTGAGGAAGCTCCTCACGATTGGCTTTTCCCTAGAGTCAGTGCTGCAATTCATCATGGCGGTTCAGGAACCGTAGCTGCAGCATTACGGGCAGGTATTCCCTCTATCGTTGCCCCTTTCTTTGGAGACCAGCCAACTTGGGGGAATTTGCTCGTACAACTGGGAGTTTGTCCCGCCACTCATCGTCAATCAGAACTCACTAGCGATCGCCTAGCTGCCAGCATCCGAACCATTCTTGAAGATTCTAGCTTCCAAGAACGGGCTCAACAGTTGCAGGTACAACTGCAAGCCGAGGATGGGGTAGCGAAAGTCGTCTCAATCATTGAGTCTCATCTTCAGCATTGAGGTTTGCTATCCAACTCCGGCACAAAAACTTGCGGGTCAAATCTTTGTCGCTTACGGCCTGTCCGAATCAATCGGAGTCACTTTAGCTCTGACGGTCAAAGATACCCCAATCCTCAACGCCTTGACTTTGTAAGACTGATTCTGCCTGCCCCACTTCAGTGTCTGAGCCTTCTAAAAAGACGAGATAGTTTCCCCCGATCAGGCGATCGCTATAAACTCTAGCTTGCTCTTCGGGAATACCAGAATCCGCTAAAGCATGAATCAAACGATTGGTTTCTAAGGTTCCGAGTCCGGTTCCTGCAAGGTTAGTTAGAAGAGCTGCACCTAAAGTACCTGCCGCCAGTACAGGACCCGCTCCAGGAATAGCTAGACTTGTTAAACCTAGTAGGATTGTGCCCCAGGTAGCTCCTGAGACGGCATTTGAGACGACTTGGGTAGGGCTCTCTACATCTTGTCCTCCGACGCGATCGCTCATCTCAACTCCAGCGACTTGCTTCTCCTCATCACCCTGTTTAGCAATAACGGAGACTTTGTCCATTGAAAAGTTAGACGCTTTTAACTCATTTAATGCGCTCTCAGTGTCCTCATGGTTAGGGAACACACCAACCGCTAATTTTTGACCTTCAGCCATATTTTCCTCCTTCTGCAATCATCTGTCTAATTAATTAAATGTTTAGAACGGAACAGATGCAGAACTATTGTTTGGGTTATGCCATCATTCTTGTTGTTCTCTTCTAAATGCTCATCAATCAAAAGATGTAAGCAACATTCACGCATGACTGGTGCTTCTGGTACTTCTTCATAAACTATTCTCTAGAAGTAAAGCTAGATAAGCTCAAAGACAGACCTTGTTAGCGTAGGCAATCGATAGCATGAGGCTAATCTTAGTGAACTGGAGACTATTTAGCCATGCAAACCACTACACCCGAAAAAACTGCAGTTACTCCTATTGCTCCAGCCTATAATGGCAGCGATCGCAGTGCCTGGATCTTTGGCTGGAACCCCCAACAAGAGCTATGGAATGGTCGTCTTGCCATGCTCGGTTTTGTGGCTTACTTGCTTTGGGATTGGGCAGGCTACAGCGTTCTTCGAGATGTGCTTCACCTGATTCATTAATCAGGCTTTAGCCAGGTCTAAAACTAGTTGGTGATGGTCCGCCAAAGATGAGCGATGTCCTACGCTCAAGAAAGTGGCACCCATTGCAGACAGATGTTGATAGAGTCGTTCTTCATTGTCGAGGTCAAGGGCACTAGTTGCTTCATCTAAAATGGCGTAGTTTGGCTTGTTTAACAGTAGCCGGGCAAAGGTGAGCCGCTGTTGTTCTCCGAGAGATAAAACATCGGCCCACTCTCGTTCGGCATCAAAGCCACCAAACCGTTCATCTAAATCTGCTAAATTCACCTGTTCCAAAACTTGCTTGAGGTGTTGGTCTTCGACCTGAAGCTGAGTGTTGGGATAAAGCAACTGGTCGCGCAATGTTCCCATGACCATATAAGGACGCTGAGGTAGAAACAGGATTTGGTCTGGTTTAGGACGCGTAATTTTGCCTGTTCCAGCGTTCCACAGACCCGCGATCGCCCGCAGCAGCGAACTCTTTCCACATCCACTTGGTCCCATCACCAATAATCCTTGCCCCGACGGAATTTCTATCGACAAATCTTTAATCAAGGTGCGTTGTCGATTCGGCGTCTGTAAAGTGAGATGCTCTAAAGCAAGGCGATCGGCTTCGACCACTTGAATGACGGAGGGTTGCTTAGAACTGGAGGATGCTTCAGTTTGTATTCCCTCAATGGACGTACCTGCGGCGGCGGCTGTTGTCTGAGTTTGATCCGTTTCAACCTGTTCTAGAAATTCAGCGAAGGTGTACAAACGATTGATTCCGGCTGTGAAAGTGGTGAGTGACTGAAAGCGAGCAACTATGATGTTGAGTGAGAAAAAGACGCGCACAAAAGCGCCCTGCGCTTCACTCACTTTGCCCACTTCAATCTCTCCGGCAAAAATCCCAGGAGCCACCACCAGTGCGGGCAAAATGAACGGAATAAACTCATAGGCATTAGTCAAAACGTTTAGACTTAACTCCCAAACAAGGAGCCGTTTGACATTCTCAAACACTTCTGAAAACCGCTGCTCAACCTGGTTTGATTCGCGTTCTTCACCTCGGTAAAAGGCGATCGCCTCTGCATTTTCCCGAATTCGCACCAGGCTAAATCGGAAGTTTGCTTCTCGTCTTAACTGTTCAAAGTTTAGCCGAACCAGCGGTTTGCCAAATACACCCGTTGTCACTAATGTCCCAACTAGCGCATACAGTCCTAGAAAAAACACGAGTGGTCTGGAAATGCCCCACAGCACACCACTAAAGGCAACCACAGCTAGAAATGATTCTACGAGTGCCAACAAAAAAGTGAGTGATTCTTGAGTAAAGCTGCGAACATCTTCAGCAATTCGCTGGTCGGGGTTATCAATGTTGATGTCTGAAATGTTGAGTTGATAGTAGGCGCGATCGCTAAAATAGCGATTCACAAACCGCTCAGTTAGCCAGCGTCGCCATTGCAAACTGAGGCGATCGCGCAAATAAGTGTAGCCAGCCAGCAGCGGTGCATAGATCACTAGCACTGCTAAGAAGATCATCACCGTTTGCCAAAATCGCGGCTCATCCTGAGCAGAAAGGGCTGAAATTAGCACTCCACGCTTGTTGTTGAGCAAGACGCTTAGCCCTGTGTAGGCTAACAAAAACAAAACAACTCCCAGCAATAGCCCTCTAGCCTGCCATTTTTCGTCCCCTGTCCAGTAGGATTTGGCGATCGCCCAAAACTGCTGAAAGACTTGTAAATTCAATCGATCCATCAACTTATTTCCTTTAGGACTGGTTTGCTTACATTACTTGCTTACATCACTTGCTTGCATTACCGATTTAACCCACAGTGTTTCAGGCACTCGGCGGGTCAGGGTGATGGCTCGGGTTGCCATTAATAACACCATTGCCATCCATAGCAAATGGGCACTATGAAGTTGCCAGGCGATCGCCCCCATTGGCACAAAGCCTAGCAAAGTTGCCACAACAGTAGATTGACGCAAAATTTGTCCCTCAGTCAAACCCAAAAAGTAGCCATCCAGGGTGTAGGCGATCGCCCCGAAACCGAGAACCGGAAATAGCCACAGCACAAACCGATTCACCTGCTCCAACACGTCTGCATGGTTTGTCAGTAGTCCAAACAAGGGCGTGGGAAAGAGAGCAAACGCCGCCGCGAAGGCAAGTCCTAACCCTAGGCTCACTCCACCAGATAGCCAAATTAGTGTCAGCAGGCGATCGCTTGCGCCTTGCCCATAAAACTTGCCCGCAAAACTCTCCGTTGCAAACGCCAACCCGTCAATAAAATAAGCTGCTAGTGTAACGACTTGCAGCAATAGAGTATTCGTTGCCAATACCGTTGTTCCTAAGGCAGAGCTGAAATTTGTAAATAGCGCAAAAGCTGACACCAGCGCAAAGGTGCGAACTACAATGTCACCATTCAGGAGAAACGCCGCTCTCCAATCGCTTAGGTCAAACAGTTTTGCTGTGACCGCTTGAACCTGGCTTAGCTTCAGTTCTCGGCTTACCAAGACTAGCCCTATCAAAAGCATGAGACACTGACTGAGTCCTGTTCCCCAACCTGCACCTGCGCTCCCCCACCCCTGCTGCACTACAAACAGGTAATCCAGTATCACATTAGTTCCATTTCCAATGAGCGACAGTACCAGCACTTTGCCTCCATGCTCTCGCCCCAGAAACCAACCAATCAGCACGAAATTTATCAGAGTTGCAGGTGCTGCCCAGATTAACGCGTTGTAGTAATCAATGCCTGCTGCTTTTACCTCTGGCTCTGCACTCAGAAGGGCAAACCCAATTTCTCGTAGGGGATATTGCAAAACCCAGATTGATATTCCTATCGCCAGTGCCAGTCCAGCGTTACGCAACCCAATTAATAGGACACCATCCTGATCTTGCCGTCCGGCTGCCTGGGCGGTCGTTCCCGTTGTCGCCATCCGCAGAAAGCCAAACGTCCAATAGATGTAATGGAATAAAACCGTCGCTAGCGCCACACCTGCCAAATGACGGATTTCTGGCAAATGGCCTAAAAACGCCATATCGACTAGCCCTGCTAACGGCACCATCAGGTTAGAAAGCACATTGACAGCAGCTAGTTGAAAGAAGCGATCGCGAAACTGCATAGAATGCATGAAAATAGGTGAAAAGGAACCGCTATACTCCCTAGCCTCTCACAATTCACTGCAATTAGCCCCGCACCTGGAGATTAACCTCCTGCATAAATCACGTTTTCAAGCATGAATGGTAGCGTGGCTTTGCCACGCTACCATTCATGCTTGAGGTCTATTGAGAGAAAAGGATGTATCCCTGTCTTCCGAGAATGCATCCTTAGTTTGCGGAAAGATAACTAGTTCACACAAAACAACTCTAATATCTGTTGGAACTAGAACTCGATACGGTTGTTTCACGACGGGTTGGAGTTCTGTCCTTAGGCTTGAGACCAGCCAAACCCAGCAATCCAAGCAAGCCTAGCCAGCCCCAGTCAAAGTCGCGATCGCCCTCAGCCGCCTGAACATCACTGGTTGTATCGCCAGTTTCCTGTCCACCCGTAGTCGTTGTGTTAGGGCTTACGGTAGGAGCGGTTGTAGTACCATCAGTTGAGCCACCCGTGGTACCTGCAGGAGCCGTAGTTCCACCAGTTGTTCCACCGGTTGTTCCGCCCGTGGCGCCACCTGTCGTACCACTGGTTGTTCCGCCTGTTGTCCCATCGATAGCAGTACCGGGCGTTGTAACCGTACCGTCAGTTCCACCCGTGGTACCCGTGGTATTTCCTTCAATGTCTCCTGTGGTGCTGCCTGTGGTGCCACCGGTTGCTCCACCCGTCGCACCGTCAACAGTTCCACCTGAAGGACTGCTAGGAGCTGTAGTCGTGCCACCTGTGGTGCCACCTGTCGTTCCACCAGCACCTCCTGTCTGAGCAGAAGCATTAAATGCAAAAGGGAAAGCGGCCAGGCTAAGGGCGCAAACGCTACTTAGAATAGTTTGTGTTAAAGCTGTAGATTTCATGGTTTTAGTTTCTGGTACTTTCTCAATGTCTAAGTGAGTTTTTAAGGTGTAGGTAGAGCGGTAGTGCTAGCCGTAAAAGAGTCTAATGATTCATAGCCGTCGCTTTGCCTCCTATCTGTTCCGCTATTAACAGAAGGAATCCTGGAAATGTTGAGCAAAATTTTAGTGATTTAGGACTCAACACCTCCAGGCAAACAACGAGGAAAACTAGAACTATCTTTGTTGCTAATTCTGATGTTAATCCTGGAAGTTTGCTAGAGCGTCTACCATAGGAACATCTTTGTTTTAAGTTGATTTGTAACTAGAAACACAAAGCTTCTCACTGGAAAATTCACTATTTTGGAGCTTGCTCAATGTGTATAGAGTGTGCTTAAAAAGGTGCAGTTTCAGGTAAAAACGGTATTAGCTTTTAGCTATTTCGAATTGCTGGCAGTTGCCACCAGGGTACATGAGGATGCTCATGATGCTCTTCATGGTAACCAAAGTAATAACAGGTGATGAAAGACAAGAACACAGGCAACGAAGTGCTTTGAGTATGATGAGAATTGGTATAGCCGTCCTGGGGTTCTCGGTGAGGTAGAAACGTTCCAAAGTAAAACAGCTGTAACGAACTTAGAACAGGAGGAATAATCCAAAACAAAATTAGATTTGTCTCAGGCACATGGAGGATATACTTGCTCAAATTGAAGGCAACTATCAAACTGATTGATTGCTGTAGATTCCAGTATCTTTTAATAAAGAGAAAATACCAGGAAAAGAAACTTTTATGTTTGAAATCGTGAAAATCTGGGTCAAGCTCACTTCCCGGGTGGCGATGATGCAGCCAATGTTTTTTTAACAAGCGCTTATAGGAAAAAAATGCATAGCAAAACGCTGCAACTGAACCAATTAAATAGTTGGCTTTAGGATTTTTGGGAAAGACCACTCCATGCATCGCGTCATGCGCCGTGATGAATAGCCCCGTGTACAAAAAAGTCTGCCAAAGTACAACAAAAATCACTCCTAGAATCGGCAGCTTTGACACATCTGTAGAAAGCAGCAAAACTAGACTGCTTATCCAAAGACCAAAGATCGTAGAAGCAATTAGGACTCCATAATTTTTTGCCTGTTTAACAGTTGTTGAAGCGAATTCTACAGGCTTAATAGATGCTGTCTGAACCACGTAGGAACTCCATTGCAGGGTAGAAAATTATTTGCGATCGCCAAATCTTAAAATCTGTCAAGGCTTCGCTATATATCTAAATCCTAACTACCCAGGTACTTAGGGAAGTCTACCTATAGTCCTAACTGATTCCTATCTTGAGAGTAATATCGAGCGACATCAGCATTCAAGCCTTGTGATGTTTGATACCGCAGGCTTGCTATTTGAACCTAGGAAAAGTACAGTTTATAGAAGCTTGTCGGCTTTGCCGATATAGCACATAGAAGTATCTCGGTTAATTTGAATCTTAAACAAATCTGTTTCCCCACCTTCACTCCGAGTACTCAATCCCTTGAGAAGAATGTCTTTAAGAACTCCAAAGTTCATCCCATTAGTAACATCAAATCCTTTAACCTCAATATTAGAAAAATGCTTCTCTCTCAGCATCAAATTCAACTCATCAGGCTTAATAAATTTGTTCCAATCATGAAGTCCACGGGGTATCTGGTTTAGAACATCCTCTAGAAGCCAAATCATCACCAATTTTGACTTAAAAGTTCTGTTAATTGTATCAAATAGAAATACTCCGCCCTGGGATAGGACTCTATGAACTTCTGAAAGCACCTTTTCTAGGTTTGATACGTGTTCTAGCACATCAAAGCATAACACCACATCAAAGGTATGACTACTATAGGGCAGGACTTCGGCAGATCCTTGTTGATAATCGATTTCAAGTTGACTTTGGCTTGCGTGCTCTTTTGCAACTTTAATTGAGTTCTCAGACAGATCGATTCCTGATACCTCAGCGCCCAGTTTGGCTAAAGCTTCACAAGCTAATCCCCCTCCACAGCCAACGTCTAGAACTTTAAGATTTTTCCAGTTTGGAATGTAGCTAGCGGCAAACTCAAACCTTGTTTGATTGAAGTGATTTGACAAATGTAAGGTTTCGCCGTTCTTCCACCATTTCTCAGCGTTTAAATCGTAGTATTCCAAGTCATTTTTCTTCATCGTTTCCTTTCTATACCAATTTAATCTGAGAATGTTATAGATATGGGTAGGAGCGCACCGCAGTGCGCCCTTACAGTCTTATAGAAATTGATGTGTCGTGAAATCTGTTTAACCCGATATTGTTTCTATTTGGCGAAATCAGGAGTTGTCAAAGGAAAACTCCTGATTTGTTCAATTTGATTCGCTGTTCAGATTACTCCCAACCTAGGGGCGGCTCAATCGGTGTCTCTTCTGACTTTCCAACACTTGCCCCGGGCTTATCGACAATTTGAATTGTTGTCGCGTGGAGCAATCCCTCTTCACTCTCTATGGCTTCAAACCGAACACCTGTCCCTATCTCAAGGCGATCGAAATCATTGTGTAGTACACTGTCGCAATTGAAATAGATATCTTCTCCTCCAAGAGTTTTGAGAAAGCCGTAGTTCTGCTCTTTGAATAATTTGGTGACAAGAGCAGTAGTATCTTGGACTTCGTCGCTTACTCCAGCAGTATCATGCTCCCGCTGCTGTCTTGCTAAGTCTCTAAGCTGTCGCCAAGCTTTGCTAAATGCATCTCGAATTACCGTATCGAGTTCAGGATACTGATTGCGCTCTCCGAGACTGGGATTACTCTCTGCGACCAGCTCATGGCTGGGAGGAACGGTCATATCGAGTCGAACTCGATAAGGAGAGCCACCGCGAGGGTGGTCATGTACTTTTTCAACTGCAATATGGCAACTACTGATGTAATTACAGACCTGCTCCAATTTGTTTAGTTTCTCATCGATTAGAGAGGCGATCGCCTCAGTCTTGTCAACGCCTCGGTAGGTAATTTCTGGTGGAACTTTCATCTGCATCCTTCCTTTAATCTGAGAACTCCGGCTTCCAGGCAGTAAAGCGCATGTAGGGTAGATAAGGAGCCTGGGAAACGCTCATGGAAGCACCATCTTAAGGAATTGAAAGTCATCTCTCCTCTAACTCACGAGCCGTTATATTCATCCAAGTACCTGTCTAATAGGAGAGGTATAAAAGAAACAAGACGATACCCAACAGCATCTTGAGACTAAGAGCTCTGCCTGCCTGCGTAGCATGTTCATCTCTTCCAGGCTTAGCGTAAGAGATGAACATCACAAAACAAATTCATCATGAACTCCTCTTTGGACATAGCCGGAACTGGCTTTAAGAATGAAGTTAGGCTTTTGAAACTGGTCTTGAATGTTAAGTGAGTAGCTAGCAGTTCAATTAAGTGCTATTGCTACCGTCACTCAATACAGTTCATTTTGGAAAAGACATTACTATGCAAGCATCATCTGACAACATGCAAGTTCGCTACTGTGCGCTAAGTTTGGGCATTCTTTTCCTGCTATTAGGATTAGCGGGTTTTGTGCCTGCTTTTGTCGCTCCGCCTGCGGATGTCTCCTTCGCTAGCGGTTATGGCGATCTATTTGGCATCTTTCCAACCAACTACTTCCACAACGCTATAGGAGTTTTGGTTGGACTTTGGGGAATTGCTGCTTTTACCAGTCTAGGTGGCTCAATCACCTTCAACCAAATTTTCGCTTTTGTGTATGCCGCACATGCCATTCTAGGGATAATTCCTTTCACCAACACTTTCTTTGGCATTGCACCCCTGTTTGGCAACAACGTTTGGTTTAATGCAATTCTTGCCGGCATTGCTTACTACTACGGATTTGTAAAGCCCACAGTGCTCGACCGAGTTGGAGTATCCGCTAATGCTCAGAAAGCGGCTTAGTTCAACCATTAATATCCCTGGAATCAGCAAAACTTACAACACTTAATTGATCAACAAATTTAAGGAGAAAATTATGCCCGGTGGTCATGCTAGTCACAAAGGCGGTGGAACGAAACACAGTCATGACAATAGTCAGATTGATTCTGCTGCAAACCTTGTAGGAGATCCAGAGAACCTTTTAGATGAAGGCGAAGGATATCCCTTTGATGAGCAGGGAACAGAGATTAACCCTGCTGCGACAGAGCGTCCTAGTGAAAGCTCAGCGGAGCAACAGAAACAGGAGTAAACATAGGGGTTGTGCTTTAAAACCTTCTGATTGTTAGAGGGTTTTTAAGAGAGTGTTTGCAGAGTAGCGTATATTTCGGTGGGGCATAGCATTCGGGCAAGAATTTTTGGTCTATTCCAAAGTTTACCTACCGAATGCTATGCCCCTACAATTTCTCTGGGTTACAGAACAGGCTTTTCGAACATCTTTCAAACGCTAGCATTCATGCAAAAGGTTTATTCTTCTGCGGGTACCAAACTGCGCTTGGGAAGAAGGTTCAACAAGCCTACAGTTACCGCTACCAGTGCAGTGGTATAGAACACTGTTGGGAGATTGGAATGGGTGAAGACAAACCCCAACAGAATGGGAGATAGGAACTGTGCCAGAAAACTCACGCCTGTTCCAGTTGCCAGGACAGTTGACTGTAGGTTGTCAGGCGCTAGCTCAGCTAAGCTACTGTAGAGCGTTGGTACAACGATGCCGAAGCCAAAACCAAACAAAATCGCGACGGGGAGCAAAGTTTGCATCTGGTGCAGGTAAGGCATTGTCGCCAAAGTGAGTGACATGGTTACAGCCCCTAGAATGATCGTCCAACTTTCACCAATTTGTTTGACCAAACGTCGCACCAGAAAGGCAGAAACTAGCGCTGCGCCACCTGCCTTCGTCGCTAACACAATGCCAATTGAAACGGTATTGCTGCTCATATCCGTTTTCATATAGATCGGCAAATAGACGATCAGGGCATACACGCTGGCTGACACCAACGCTAAACACAGCAACAGTTTCAAGATTTGAGGTTGACGAAATAGCTGAGCGGGTGTGGCAACTTCCGACACCGTAGCATTTTGGGAAGATTCTGCTGAAGATTTCTCGGTATCCTTTTGGGTAGACAGAGCTTCAACATTCAAACCAGTAGATTGGCGACTGCCATAAAACACAACAGCAGCCCATAGCGCCAGTGGAATTCCCAATCCGTATAACCCAAAGACAAAGTGCCAGTCGATTGTGCCAATCCAGCCTGCAATCAACGGATAGACAATGTTAGCCAGGGTTAAAGTGGTAGCGACATAGGCGATCGCCTGTGCCCGTGCCTCGCCCTGGTAAAGCTTGCTGACTAATCCCAACCCTGCCGCTGCAATGCCGCCATTAGCGATCCCTAACAGCGCCCGTGTTGCCAACAGCGGCGTGAAGCTGTGCATTAATACTCCTGATATGCCAAAGACGGCGTAGCAAATCAGGGACGGTAGCAGCAGCCGAATTTGTCCGATTCGGTCAGCCAAAATTCCAAGCAATGGCGTAAAGATTGCTAAGGTCAGAAAGTGAAAACTGATCAGGTTGCCAGCTTGGGCCGTTTCAAAATGGAGGCTGTTTGCCATTTCCGGCAAGATGGGAGCTAGGATTGCCCCAGTCATGGCAATCAAAGAACTTGCAGCTAGCAATACCAACAGCCTGGAGTCAGAAAAATTCATACGCTGTGCAACTTAACACCACTCAACAGCAACAGGTCAATTCCAAAAGCTGCCCAAAAATTTGGGCACTTTCAGAAGAGTTACCAGATCAAGCCTTAAACAGCAAGGGCCAGCAAGTTTCTGTGTCTGTTAAGTCGTAGGTTGGGTGAAGCATCGCGAAACCCAACAGAATCGAGGCAGGAGTTGGGTTCCGCCTTGCTCCACCCAACCTACATCAGAAGATTTGTCAGTCAATCGGGTGGAGGAATTCGATGAACCCTTACCGATTCCCTTCTACTTCCTCCTCACACCTCCGAAAAGCTGCCAACTGCCCGCTGCAGCGAGGCTAGAGAGCGATTGTAGCCGAGAATTGCTTGCAGCAAATTGACCTCTGCCTGAGTGAGATCGGATTGCGCTTGCAGGACTTCAGTTTGGGTGCCGACTCCTGCCCGATAGCGCAGTCTAGCTAGGCGCAGGGCTTCGGTGGCAAAGTCTACGGCTTGAGTGGCTGTGCGCGTATTCTCAAAGCTGGACTGGAGGGTAAAGTAGGCTTGCTCGACTTCAAGCCGCACCTGGTTACGCACGTTGGCAAATTGGGTTTCGGCGATCGCCACATTGGCTTCCTCCTGTGCGGCTCTAGCTCTAGTTGCTCCACCATCAAACAGGTTCATGTTCATTCGCAAACCTAGCTGATAAGTATCATCCAGCCCACCTTCCTGGTTGAGTGTGTCCTGCACCCCATAGCTAGCAAAAGCTGAAACTTGCGGTCCCAACTCCGATAACGCTGCTCGTCGCTGTTGCTGGCTAATCTCACGCTGTACCAGCTGCTGCTCTAGCTCCGCCCGGTTTTGGTAAGCGAGAACGATGCTTTCTTCAAGATTAGGCAACCAGTCTCCTGCGACCCGAACGGGATCAGCCGCCGCTACATTCACCGACTCAGCAATGCCAAGTCGCTGTCGCAATTGACGACGAGAAACTTCCTGCTGACTCAACGCTTCGACCAGGTCTTGCTGGGCGTTAGCGACATCTACTTGAGCCTGAAGCTGCTCAAATCGGGTACCAATGCCAGCCTGCTCTAAAGCCGTTGCGTCTCGCAGGCTAGATTCCGTTTCTGCTAGCGAGGCACGGGCAATTCTCACCTGCTCATCAGCTTCCTGAAGATCATAGTAGTCGTTCACCACATCCAACACAGTGGCTTCTGAAGTAACTTCTACCTGGAGCTGCTGAAGCCGCACTCGCCGCTCACCCGCACTGATTTGAGCCGATCGCCGACCTGACGTAAAGATGTCATAGTTCAGTTCTACGGAACCGCCCAATACTGCTGCTGTGGAAGAGTTATTGCCACTTTCAATTCCTAGTGCAGCTTCTAACTCTTCGGGAAGACCAGAGGAGCTCTGGCTTTGCTGCAGGGTGAGGTCAGCGCCAGCCGTCAGTCGAGGCAAGTTAGCTGCTTGAGCTTCACGCAGTTCCGCCTCAGTGCGTTCTAGCTCTAGTTGAGCGGTTTGCAGGTCGAGGTTGTGACGCTGTGCCAGGGCGATCGCCTGCTCCAGGGTAATTGGCACAGCTTCTCCCACTTCCACTTCTTCAGGAAAGGTGGGTCTGGTTAAAGGATTGGGAGGTGGGGCAAATTCTTCTAAAGTGTTTAAACTAGCTGGGTCAGGGGGCGCTTGCACCTCTATTTCAATTCCTGACTCGGCATCGACTTCGATTCCCGGTTCAGCGTTCGGTAGTTGAGCAGGTTCACCTTCTGGCGCAGCATCCGGTTCCATCTGCGGTGCAACCTCAGATTCAACTTGATCTGATTCCACGTCTGGTAGTTGAACCGGTTCGTTTTCCGGTACGACTACTGGTACAACTATTGGTTCTTCAGGAGTTGGAACCTGGAGATTTTGTTCTTCAAGGGCTGGTTCAAAGGGGGCAAAGTTAGGACGAGACCATTCCACTGAATTTTGCGGTGCAACTGCTGTCCATTCAGGGGAAACGGCTGCAATTTCGACACTGCCGATAGGTTCTGGTTCTAGTTCTGGTTCTGGTGTCGGTAAAGCTATTTCAACCTTGGCATCTGGCTCAGGGGCTGTCGGTGCTGAGGTAGGGCGATCGCCTGTTACACTGTGGGCAACCTCTCGATGTGCAAAAGGTTTAACAGGCTCTACTTCAGGCGGAGTAGTGACTGGACTAAGTTCAGGTTTTGCATCATTTGCAACACTAACCGGACTTTCTTTGGTTTCCTCTAGAGCAGGGGCAGGGGTAGCGATCGCCCGTCGCGTAATCGCTTGAGCGGCAATTAGTGTAAGTGTGCAAAATACAAAAGTTGAAAAGCGCATGGAAATAATTACCTGGAATCTTGTTTCGATTGCCGGGTATGGGTTTCTACAGGGTGTCACCTCAGATCTTGCACTCATTGGCAAGGTGATCCGGAAGGTCATGGGGCATTAGATGTACATTGCATCTAATCCGCTAAAAACCCTGGTTTCCTGGAGTGGTAGCTACAGCAACGGCTCAATTTCTTCATAGGCATACAGCAGGCGATCGGCACGCAAGCGAATGACGAATTCCTGGAACACAGAAGCAATTTTGGGTTGCTCTTGCTGCGTTTGATTGAGAGAACGTCCCCAGAGGTGGTAGAGTTTGCTGGGTTGGTCCGTGGTGACTAGCGCTATGGGCTACCTATTCTGGAATTTTCACATTATCCAATGCTTCTGTCTCTGCTGGATACTGAGGATTCATCGCTTCAAGGGTGTCAGCGATCGCCCTTGCTACAACCAGGTTGCGATACCACTTTTTATTAGCAGGCACTACATACCAGGGCGCGTAGTCAGTTGAGCAATTTGTAATAGCCTCCTCAAAAGCAAGCTGATAATCATCCCAAAACTGACGTTCTTTAATATCACTAAAGGAAAACTTCCAGCGCTTATCTGGATTGTTTAAGCGACTCTCCAACCTCTTTTTTTGCTCATTCTTAGAAATGTGGAGAAAGAACTTAACCACCATGATGTGATTAAGTGTGAGCATGTGTTCAAACTCATTAATCAACTGATAGCGCTTACGCCAAACGTTTTCTGGTACTAAATCTTTGACTCGAACAATTAATACATCCTCATAGTGCGATCGATTAAAAATGGTGATCATACCGCGAGGTGGAGTTCGCTGATGATAGCGCCAGAGAAAGTCATGGCTAAGTTCTTCTACACTGGGCTGCTTAAACGACCAGACCTGACAGCCTTGAGGATTAATCCCCTGAAACACATGTTTGATTGTGCCGTCTTTGCCACCTGTATCCATTGCTTGCAGCACAATCAACAAACTACGCTGTTGTTCTGCAAACAGCCGTTCCTGTAGCTTCTGCAAGCGTTCTCTTTGATATTCGAGTTCTGCTTCGACATCCTTCTTACCCTGATAAGACTCCGCAGTGTCTGGGTCAATATCAGCAAGATGAAATGGCTCCCCTGGATGAACTCGATATAGGGGATAATTGGGTTTCGGTGGCGGCTCATCAACAACCGCCGTCTCGGGTGACATAACCTCTGTCACGGCTGCCGTTGCTGCTGCTGCTGCCCGTTTTGTTTTAGCAGTTTCGGCTTTGTCACTGCCAGAAACAGAATTGGGGTTAGAAGAATTGGAATGGTTCATAAAGAATCTCGCTGAAGCGCCCACGAGTTTTTGCTGTAAGTGCAGGGTAGCGGAATTGTAAGCTGCGAGACCTCTCCCCTCTGTTAGACTTTGCTATCTAGATGTCGACTGAAGTGCACTGTCAGATTATGCCGCTTCAAACCCAGACAACACATTAACCGCGTTGATGCCAATTTCGGCTACTGCATACCCCCCTTCCATCACAAATAGAGTTGGTTTACTAAGATGGGCAATAGCCTCCCCAATTCGCTGATAGTCGTCCTGTTTTAGGCGAAACTTTGAGATAGGATCATGCTCAAATGTGTCAACCCCGAGTGATATAACTACAACATCTGGAGCAT
This sequence comes from Oculatella sp. FACHB-28, assembly GCF_014696015.1. NCBI lineage: Bacteria > Bacillati > Cyanobacteriota > Cyanophyceae > Oculatellales > Oculatellaceae > Oculatella > Oculatella sp. FACHB-28. The sequence goes on from NZ_JACJPJ010000092.1 coordinate 43,465, forward strand.
AGTTACCAATGTGATTGACCGCATCTGCAAGCGCCTTCTGATAAGCTCCCCAATCCGTGCCCCAAGGCATCGGATAGTTGCGGTTAAATCCTTCGCCTTGCCCTACACCGATCTCATCTTCATAGCCTAAAAAGTAGGGATACTCATCCTTGGGATGAGCATGGAGAGAGAGGAAGAAAATGTCAGCACGATCGTAAAAGATGGACTGGGTGCCATTGCCGTGATGATAATCAATGTCCAACACCGCAACCCGCTCCGCACCTGCGTCTCGAAAAGCTTGAGCAGCGATCGCCGCATTGTTTAAAAAACAGTAGCCTCCATAGAGGTCACGTCCTGCATGATGTCCAGGTGGACGGCAGAGCGCAAAAACAGCCTGTTCTCCATTCGCCACCCGCTTTTGTCCGGTTAACGCCACATTGGCAGAGGCGCGGATTGCTCTCCAGGTTCCGGCAGTGATGGGCGTACCTGCATCAAAGGAGTAATAGCTCAGTTTGCCATCAATGGCTTCTGGAATGCGGTCTTGACGCATCGTTCGCGTTGCCCAATTTAGCGGCAACGCATCATAATCTCCGTGAGCTGCCACCCACTCACCCCACGCCGTACTCAAAAAGGAGACAAACTGCTGATCATGGACTTGCAAGATTGGCTCAAGCCCAAACTCCTCAGGTGGCAGTACCTCACCCAGATTTGCCGATCGCACCTGTTCAAGCACCATTTCTGCCCGTTTTGGCATCTCAAACGGGGGTAAAAACTTGCCATCAATAAGTTCTGCCGTGGCGTTTTGATAACGATGCTCGTCGCTGTAAATCGTAATCATCTCTAACCCTGTTTCTCTAACCCTATCAAAGTCCTGCTTGATCCAATGCCATCATTAAATCCTCCGATAAGTTAAGAGTCTGTGCCCACTGCTCCAAATAGCCAAAATCCAGCCTTTCACCTTGAAGCTTAAGGACACCTAAAACGTCTCGCCACTGTTTTTCTAAATCGCTGTTTCTTCGTCAAGCCAACTTTTGCAAGATAATATCTTCGGCACTGGCAATCCATATTTGACGGATTGCTCAGTCAGTTTTCTGGACTTGTTCAGCTTTGTCCTCAAAACTCAGCCGCCGCAATAAATTGAATATCAACACATCTGCATCAACGCTAGTGTCATCTGACTGAGCCTTATATCCTGACTTAACAATTGCTTTGGGAATAGAAGGCATTTTTTTATTTTGAATATTAATATTTCGACTATAAAGTTCTCTGGAACATTGAGAGGAACGACTGGTCAAGTGCCTCACCCATACGGGTGAATGCGAAGCTACTTATGAAGATTTAGAGAAACATCATTCTGAACCTTTTGAGGGAAGCCCATAATTCCAGGTAGGGGGTTAAACTGATCTATGAGTTTATCCTCCTAATGGTGTACTCCGATGGAAATAGGGAAGGCTTCTATTTATAAATCAATTTAATTCAAACTTTGAAATTCTTTGACTTAATTGACGTTGAGACCTAAACCTCATTACTGTGTTAACCCGACTTGCCCCAATCCGGCTGATCCCGATAGTGCATCAGCTACGGTTTGTCGTCATTGCAATTCAACCTTGCTGTTGCAAAATCGATATCGCGTCAAGCGGCAGGTCGGCGAAGGTGGCTTTGGCAAAACTTACTTGATTGAGGACACGCTGAACATAAAGGCAGGCAAGACTGAAACGCAAAAAGTTCTCAAGGTCTTGCTAAACCAGTCGCCGATCGCCGCCAAGCTATTTCAGCGAGAAGCAAAAGTATTACGCCAGCTTCGTCATCCCGGAATTCCTAAGGTAGAGGAAGAATCCTTTCAGTTCCGACTTGGCGCTGGCGCTGAAACGCTGCATTGCCTAGTCATGGAGTTTATCGAAGGGGTTGACCTCAATTCTTGGGCTAACTCACGCGGCAAGCTGCGCCGACCAGTGACTCAAGCTCAGGCGATCGCCTGGTTAAAACAACTGGTTGACATTCTTGGCGTACTGCACAACAACTCAGTGCAGCAGTGCTTTCACCGCGACATTAAGCCGTCTAACATCATCTGCCGTCCCAATGGTCAGCTTGTGCTGATTGACTTTGGTGCGGTGCGGGAAGTAACGCCTACCATGTTAGTCAAGGTAGGCGGCGGGCAAGCTCTGACCGGCATTTGTTCCCCTGGCTATGCCCCGCCGGAGCAGATCGATGGCAGACCTTTGCCGCAGTCTGACTTTTTTGCGCTGGGACGCACCTTGGTACACCTGCTAACAGGCAAGCATCCACTGGAATTAGACGCTGACCTCTACACGGGCGAACTGCGTTGGCGGGATCAGGCTCCCTCCATTAGTACTCCGTTGGCTGACCTAATTGACCATTTAATGGCTCCAACGGTAGGTAAGCGACCGCCAAACACAGATGCGATTTGGCAACGTCTAGACGCGATCGAGCAGGGATACGACCTTCAGGATTATCCTCAGAAGCAAGATCATGAGCAGGAAACAGCGCTGCTGCCTCCTAAACGCGCTGGCTTGAAAAAGCTACGCTTGGCGCTGGCAGTACCCGGAGTGGCGATCGCCCTGGGTCTGGGTGGGGTCACCTGGCAGTGGGGAGCCATGCGGATGGCAACGGTCTACCACGAGCGTGGCATCACGCACCAGATCGCAGAAGAACTGTATCTGGCTCAAGTTGAGTTGGAGCGGGCGATCGCCCTCAAACCCGATTATCCAGAAGCCTACTTCCACTTAGGACGTAACTATGAGCAGCTAGGCGACCTTGAGCAAGCTCGCACGGCTTACGAAACTGCTCAGCAGGCAGGGTTACCAGAGGCATACAGCAACCTGGCTCGGCTTGACATTTTAGCAGGGCAGCCAGAGCAGGCAATTTCGCTGCTGCAAGCAGGATTGAAACTAGAGCAAAATGATACTATTCGGTATTCCATGCTCAAAAATCTGGGCTGGGCTTACTTAACCCAAGCGAATTACACTGAGGCAGCATCTTACCTAAATGCGGCAATTCAGCTTAATGATGAAGAAGCCTCTGCCTATTGCTTAATGGCACAGTTGGCAGAAGTTCAGGGATCGCCTGAAGTGGTGACCAACTGGGAGTCTTGCCGCCGTTATGCATCTCGGATGCACCCTGACCAAAGACAGTGGCTTCAGCAGGCTGAGCAATATCTCACAACGATTCAGGAAGACGCTCAGTCGAAAACTCAACCAGGAATTCAGTCAGGTCAATCGTCTACCCGTTCTACTCGTGAAAGGGATCAACCTAGCATTCAACCACCTGCGCCACACGATTTGCAGCGTCTGGCAACGGATGGAGGGAGATGATGAAACTTCGTCAGTTGCGAGTTTCTGAGAGGAGCGATCGCCCATCTCAGCACTTCAGTCAGGGATTCACCTTGATTGAACTGCTGGTCGTCATTTGCGTGATGGGAATTTTGGCAGCGATCGCTATCCCTAACTTCATCAGTCTGGTTAATCAAACCCGAGTCAACCTTCTAGCCGAACAAATTCGTCAATCACTCAAGGAAGCGCAGCAGCAAGCTATTTCGGAAGGCTACAACTACACGGTTCACTTTCGGAAAACTGATACAGGAATTCAGGTTGCACAGTCACCCTACACGACAGAACCACGAGAATGGAAAACGCTGTCTCCCAATATTCCAGCAGATCGGCTAATTTTCACCATTCCAGACTCTTCCAACAACTCACTCACATTTACGCCCGACGGCACCGTAGAGTATGAAGCGCTCGTGTTTGTCGCATTGGGAAACGAAGATCAACTCCAAGTCAGCACCAGACGCTGCATCAATGTGCTGAATCGTAGAGACGGTATTAGCTACGTTCAAATCAACCAGGCCACAGCCTGTGAGATTGCGCCCAACATTTCACCCTATTTGCAGCCTCCACCTGGAGACATTGCTCGCTAATCCTTAAGAGGCTACAGATAGAAAGGCACCCCGCTGAGCGGGGTGCCTTTCTATCTGTAGATTTTGAAATTGGTAGTAGACACTTCAGTTAAAGAAGGGAGGCAGAACCCAGTCCTGTCTCCCTTCTCCTTTAAGATGTATAGCTAATTTAACCGCGAGCGCGTTCTAGCAGAATCATCATGAGCAAGCTGAGTAAAGCTTGAGCTTCTTCGCGATCGCTCATTTGATCAACTGGTTTTAAGACAAACTTTCTTGAGAAGAATGAAGGTAGCTTTTCCAAACGCATCACCACTTGACCATCGGGACGGCTGACCAGATATTTGGGGTGAAATACATAGCCACTGAGCGCTCCCAGGATTGGAATTTCCTGAAACAAGCTGTCCCAAATTTTGACCCAAGGATTTTCTTCTTGAATCATCAAGTTGCTTGAATCACCATCAAAAATGTCATATCTGGCGCGCCAGAGTGACCGCAGACCGCGACGCTTGACGCTGCCTAAGTAGGCTCCATCGTGGTCAGCAAAGTTATAACGAGCAGAAAAATCAATGATGCGATCGGCTTTGATCGTGAATTTCGAATGGGTCTGTTGAGCATCCGAAAAGACAGTGATGTGTTCCTTGAACTTAAACAGCTTTTGTCTGACGTATAGGACCAAGTTGCCTTGAGCATCCGTGACTGAAATGGTGGGAGCTAGCGTCCAGATCTTAAAAGTTAGTTCGAGAGGATATTGCATGACGGGTTCGGGAAGATGAAAGAAATATTACCCCCGATAGATTCCAAATTACTGAACGTAATTCCGGACGAGGGGTTTGCATTCTAATTAATCCCGGTTTTCGGTCCGAATCAGGGGCCTAAGCCCCTGATTCTCAAAAATCGTTACACACCGCTGCCAACGCTTTCCTTCGCCAGAAACTTTTCTAGCTCGGTTAGCGCTTCTGCATCGACTTTAGTTTGCATGGGACAAAACTTTGGACCACACATCGAACAAAACTCAGCCGTTTTGTAAATATCAGCGGGTAATGTTTCGTCATGGTATTCCCGTGCCCGCTCAGGGTCGAGCGACAGCTCAAACTGGCGATTCCAGTCAAAGTTATAGCGTGCGATCGAAAGCTCATCATCGCGATCGCGTGCCCCTGGTCGATGACGCGCAATGTCTGCTGCATGAGCCGCAATTTTGTAAGCAATTAACCCATTTCGCACGTCTTCTGCATCGGGTAAGCCGAGGTGTTCTTTGGGTGTGACATAGCAAAGCATTGCTGTGCCATGCCAACCGGCGATCGCCGCTCCAATCGCTGAGGTGATGTGGTCATATCCTGGCGCAATATCCGTCACCAGTGGTCCCAACACATAGAAAGGTGCTTCTGAACATTCTTCCATCTGCTTGCGGACATTGAACTCGATCTGATCCATCGGTACATGTCCTGGGCCTTCCACCATAACCTGTACGTCATCTTCCCAGGCTTTGCGGGTAAGCTGCCCCAAAGTTTTCAGCTCTGCTAACTGGGCCGCGTCTGATGCGTCGTGAGCGCAGCCCGGACGCAAGGAATCACCCAGACTAAACGAAACATCATATCTTTTGAAAATCTCAATGATGTCCTGAAAGTGAGTGTAGAGTGGGTTTTGCTTATGGTGATGTAGCATCCAACGAGCCAGAATACCACCGCCTCGTGAAACAATGCCTGTCAGCCTCCCTCTCACCAGGGGTAAATGCTCGATCAAAATGCCTGCATGGATCGTTTGGTAGTCCACCCCCTGCTGAGCATGTTTTTCAATGATGTGCAGGAAGTCATCAGGCGTGAGGTTTTCAATGGTGCCATGCACACTTTCTAGCGCCTGATAGACCGGAACGGTGCCGATTGGTACGGGTGAGGCATTAATGATAGCAGTGCGAATTTCGTCTAGATTGCCCCCACCCGTGGACAAATCCATCACGGTATCTGCGCCATACTTGACCGCTAGTTTAAGCTTGTTGACCTCTTCTTGCAGGTCGGAAGAGTTGGGGGATGCGCCAATGTTGGCATTCACTTTGCAACGAGAAGCAATGCCGATCGCCATCGGCTCCAGATTCGTGTGGTTAATGTTAGCGGGAATAATCATTCGCCCCCGCGCCACTTCCGCTTGAATTAGGTCGGCAGGCAGGTTTTCGCGCCGTGCCACATAGTGCATCTCTTCTGTGATTACACCTTGACGGGCATAGTGCATCTGAGACACATTGCCTTGTCCGCGCCGCTTGGCGATCCATTCAGTCCGCATATGAGGTTCCTCAAAATAAACAGCTTCCCTCCGCTGGTGCTAGCCAGACTCAGGTTCTAAGGGTGTAATCTCAGCCTGAGAAACTCAGGCACCCCTAGCTTGACTGCTTATCTTATCACCCTTGAGCAACGAAGCTGCGCCGACTGTAAAAACTTGACGGTTCGTATTGGACAGCAATGCTGTAGAGAAGTTGCTTAATGATTTAAGTTTTTTGCTGCTAAATTAGGGTTCCAACACTGTATACCAAGCGATCGCCCTTTCCAGTGAAGGCTTGAGGGCGATCACCTAGTTAACTGACAAAACTCCCAAAACTATGGGTATATCGTAGGTTGGGTGAAGCGAATGCGGAACCCAACGAAATCTAGGTGAGTGTTGGGTTACGCTCTGCTCCACCCAACCTACATCAGAAGATTTGTCAGGTGATTAGGGCGATCGCCTCTCTTTTTTACACCTTTTCTACACCAAAAGTGCTGGCGTTAAAACAGTGTCAATGACATGAATCACACCATTGTCAGTCAGGATATCAGTTTGCAGTACCTTCGCCTCATTTACGTGAACGCCGTCTCCCTGCTCAACGGATACCACTGAACCTTCTAGGGTCGGGGCTTCATCGATTTCAGCCAAGTCATCCGATCGCACATCGCCTGAGATGACGTGATATAACAACACCTGCTTTAGCTTATGAGGATCTTGAAGCCAGGATTCTAACGTTTCTGCTGGGAGCTTGTTAAATGCGTCATCGGTTGGCGCAAGCACAGTGTAAGGACCTTCACCTTTGAGAATATCTACAAGACCAGCACGTTCGACTGCTGTAATCAATGTCCCAAAAGAACCTGCTTCAGTAGCAACTTCTACTAAGTTAGCCATAATTCATTTCTCCGCTTAGATTGCCACCCTGAGAGCGTATGTCTGAAATGAGGCAAAATTCATCGCTCAAAGGATAGGCTCTAAAGCAAATCTACCGATTCAGGTCTTCAAAAAAGTCTTTAGGATCTTCAAAAAACTCCTCTACATCCTCACAAAATTCTTCTAGGTTTGGTGACGTAACTTCAACAATAGGATCACCCAAGACTCGTACAATCAAACCGCTGACAACTGCAATTAAAAGAACGCCTAGCCAACTCAACGGTCTATTCATACCTGAATTGTCTTTATCTTGTGCTTTTGGCATTGCAATAAATCTTGTGAGTAATCCTGTGAGTGGTCACGAATGGAATGAATTCTACAGCGATCGAGTCAATAAATATAACCTGGAACAGGCAAAATTTCCTTAAAACATACTTCTCACGGTACAAGCTGCTTTCTAATAACTATGTCAAGCTTTTAGACATATAAATATATGAATATTACTTTGACATGAATACATCAAGTTTAAATGCTGTAGAACGGCTTGCTACCCTCAATCGCATTCGTAAGCTGAGTCGATTGATGGATACTGCCATTCGCATTCCTTTTATTAACTTTCGAATTGGGCTAGATCCTATTTTAGGTCTGGTTCCTGGTGCAGGAGATATAGTTACAACTGCATTTTCGGCTTATATTATTTTTCTGGCGCGGCGCTTTCAGCTTCCTTCGGAGGTGCTAGGCCAAATGATTGCCAACATTGTCTTAGAGGCAGTGGTGGGTTCAGTGCCCCTTCTGGGTGACTTGTTTGACGCTTATTACAAAGCAAATGTGCGAAATCTGGCTCTTTTAGAGAGGCATTTGCAGATGGCTGAACCAGATCTTGAGCAAGTTGACTCCTTGAATCTGTCGAGTACAGAGATGGCTGGGACTGCTTCTGCAAACATATCCGCTCCGAGGTAAACGGGTAATTCTGCCTGGGCAACCTGCCAGAATGAGTACTTTTGTTCTACAAACAGCCTTCTGAAGATAGACGGCACCTTTTAAGCAGTGTTTTACAAAGGAAGGGTAATAGTTTCAGGTCAGATTTAAAGCGATCCAAGAGCGTTTTAAATTCCCTGTACTGAAGTCACAGCTTAATAAGGAAGTGCATTATGGCAGTTAAGGAACTCCGTAAAAGTGATGTAATGGCGCACTTGCTAGAGGCGCTCGACCAAAAGCAGGATATCGGACATTATGGCAGACTGACGTTTGCTATGGTGGCGCGTCACTTCATGTCAGAAGAAGAACTGGTGACTTACCTTCAGAAAGACCCAGACTGTGATGAACGGGAGGCGCGATCGCTCTACCAGCAGGTGCAGGGCAAGGACTACAATCCACCCAAACGCGAGCGCATTTTGGAATGGCAAAAAAATCAGGATTTTCAGATTTGTCCTGATTCCGATGATCCTGATGCTTGTAATGTCTACAAAGACCTCCAATTTCCTCAGGATGTCTACGAACACATCTCTGAGTACTACGAGCAAAAATCAAACAGTTAGACCTCTATCGCGACCAGACGTTTATGCGAACCAGGACTTCCTTCTAAGATGAGAAGATGAAGTAGGTGTTCTAGCAGTAACCATGTTCCCTGAAGCCCTTGACCGGACGAGTTCTCCAAATCCTTTTCTATCGCTCAACTATGAGCCGGCCCTAGAAAATCTGGGAGACGATTATTTTGATATTGTCTCAGCAGCGGAGTTTCCCCGTCACATTCTTCGCTTTCGTAATGATCAGGTGTTGCCTAAACTAGGACTTGATCCAAAGTCGGTTACGGATGCAGATTTTATCCAAGCTTTTGGACATTTTCAGGCGCAGCAACTGCCGCTAGCGCTGCGCTACCACGGTTATCAGTTTGGTCAGTACAATCCGTTTTTGGGCGATGGCAGAGGCTTCCTGTACGGGCAGGTACGTGGTGTAGACGGTGAACTGTACGATTTTGGCACTAAAGGTTCTGGCACAACGCCTTACTCCAGGGGTGGGGATGGCAGACTCACACTCAAAGGGGGTGTACGAGAAGTGCTGGCATCCGAAATGCTAAATGTTTTGGGTGTCCGTACTTCTCGTTGCCTCAGCTTGATTGAAACCGGGGAAGCACTCTGGCGAGGAGATGAGCCGTCTCCTACGAGATCTTCAGTAATGGTGAGATTTTCGCGATCGCACATTCGCTTTGGCACCTTTGAACGACTCCATCACCTGGGTCGTCCTGATCTCACCCAAAGGCTGCTGAATCATGTGATTCAGTACTACTATCCGCATCTGTGGAACCAACCTGACCAGTACGCTCATTTCTATGCAGAACTGGTGCAGCGAGTCGCAAAACTGGTTGCAGAATGGATGTCTGTGGGCTTTTGTCATGCCGTACTCAACACAGACAATATGTCGATTACTGGGGAAAGTTTTGATTACGGTCCTTACGCTTTTATTGATCAATACGATCCTCACTTCACTGCTGCTTACTTTGATTACGCTGGTCGCTACAGCTATAGAAATCAGCCTTCAATCTGCCGCTGGAATTTAGAAATGCTGCAAGTACCACTAAAAGCAGTGATCAGCCCCGCAGAAATGGAGTCAGGTCTAGCTCAGTTTGAGCAACATTATGTCACTGCCTATCTACAGCGAATGCTGAACAAGTTGGGCTTTGAAGGATTAGAGGAACTAGATGAGGCGATCTCGGAGAGATACCCACAAGGGGTCGCCACTCACTTACTTAAACTCACTTTGCAACTGTTAGAAGAAGCCCGAATTGGTTATCACGACTTCTTTCTAGCGTTACGACAACAGTTTTCACCAGATTGGCGCACCGATAAAGCCTTAATTTTTGCTGAAGGTGAATCCCAATCTGATGCAGTGATGGATTGTTTCGACCAGTGGCGATCGCTCCATCACCAAATTCTCACTGCTCTGCCACAAGACAGGATGGAGGCGATCGCTCAACGGTTACAACAACACAACCCCAGCACCATTTTACTCAGACCCGAAATTGAGGCAATTTGGGAACCGATTACCGTTGAAGATAACTGGACTCCCTTTTATGACTTACTCAAGCGAATTTGGGAATCTGTTCAGCCAACGAAGTAATCGTCGAGATTTCTGCCTTTTCCCGATTTTGCGGCCAGGGTGATCGCCTAACACCCAGCAACGCCCAACATCTTACCCTTCTTTTTCTTGCCAAAGGGTGAAGTGTTCAGGATATTCCACTAGGAGACAGAGTTTGCCGGAGTCAAGTTCAGATTGCCAGAGATCAGTTGCTTTTTCGCGCAAGCGTTTAGCCAAAGAGATGCCTTCTACCAGAACTTTGCCTTGAAAAACGCATTCTGTAAAACCCTGGTTCAAAATACCTTTTTCTTTTAACTCTTCCACCTTAAACATTAGCCGCTGCACTGCGGGTGCCTCAGCCGCAGAAATAGGTGTTGAGCTAGTAGGGTTGCCTTGAGAAATATAGAAGAGACCATCAGATGAGTCATTTTGAGGCAAAGAATCATTAGGCAAACCGTTTTGCGCTGGATTAGGTTGACTCACAGCGTTCCGATTTGCATTGGATGACACACTGGCAGCACTACCATCAATCAAAGTTGCTTTTGAGCCACTCATTGCTGCTGCCTGTAAGTCCAGTTCTTTGACGAGTAGAATGAACCCGCCAATGCGGATAATGTCGTCTGTTTGAAGCAAAAAATTCTGGTTGGTCTGCACTGTCTGGTCGTTGACCTGAGAGCCATCGGTACTGCCCAAATCGGTGTAATAGTATTGCCCCGACTGATACAAAACTCGACCGTGAACTCGACTCACTTCAGGACTATTTAGCACCAGATCACAGTTTGGGTTTCGTCCGATTAGACCACCCCCCTGAGTTAATGTTTCTGGTGTTAGGATTTTTTCCTGAGACTCACCTGTTTGGTAGTAAATCGCCCTTATTTTAATCATGATTTTTTGTCACTTTTGACTTTGACCCAATCCGTTAAAGCGTTGTCTGCTCCTCCTGATTGGGACTTTGGTTTTGCCCAATTACAGTAATTTTTTCTGGATCGGTACTTTTTAAGGAGGAGATTTTAGGGTTAGCTAATGGAGAATTAGGACTGCTTCCATCAGCAGGCTTGGGGATAGTGACGTTGTTTAAGTCTTGGCTTGGAAACGGGGTGGCAATGGTTGGCTTGTTGCCGGTTTTTGCTTTTGAGGGACCGATTACCGTTTTTTCGTCTGCGGAGCTACTAGGCTGGAACGGTCTAGCAACGGTCGGCTCATCTGCTGACTGCGATTGGAACGGTCTGGCAACAGTTGGCTCGCTTGTGGCTGGGGAACGAATGACGGTCTGATTGCTTTGGAGATTGAGGAAACCGGGTGTGGTAACAGGTTCATCCCAGGGATTGGGCTGACGGGAGGGTTTGGCGATCGCCCGCTTGCTCTCCTCTTTTGGCAGAACGGTAGGTTCCTCAGCCAAGCTCGTTGCATTGGGGCTTGCTTCAGCAGACCCGGCAAAGTGAACTTGGTTGAGCGACTCGATCACGGTAGGGGCATCAGCTAAATCTGCGTCTGACTCGGTCTGAGCAAAATTCTGAATTGCTTCTGCAATTGCATCTGCCTCTATAGCTGAAATTAGTGTCAGCGGCTCCTGAATGACTGTGCGATCGCCTCCTACAGCAGATTGAGCAGGAATTGCACCAAGGGGCTGATCAAAATCCGATCTGCTGGAGTGCTTGACTGATTTCTCTTCTACCAGTTGAAACCGAAGCTTGCCAGCAGGTTTTGCAGTCAGTTTAACTGCATCGGGTAGAGGTACTTCAGACTGCGATCGCTCAACTAAGCCGTCTTCTAGCTTGGCTTTACGGGACCGATTTGATAGCGCTAAGGGACGGCTCTGTCGCCAAATCTCGTAACCAATAATGAGCAAAAGAATTAGGGAAAACGCGACGAGCGCTCCCCACAACCAAGTAACGACCAGAACGAACCCGCCAATTGCCAAACCCCAATAGACAAGGCGCATTTGCTCTACCTCTATGACTTTTTCCCGGGCTAGTAGGCGATCGCACCACTCCCACCCAGCGATCGCAAACCCAGCTTGCGATACCAAGAAGTTGCTTTCACCCTATAACTTCTCCAAGCAACTGGAGTCGTTTCAGGAAAGTTTAGAAACGAAGGTTTGTTTGAGAGGTTGAATTTTTTGTGCATTAAGCGCATGGAAAATCCAACCCCTTGAATAGCTTTAAAGCTGCGATCGCTCTAACCACTGCTGCACCATCTGCTCCATTTTTGGGGACAGTTTCAGGGGCAGGTGATCGACTTGGAGGTGCAGGTCGCGTTGGGGGAAGGGAATGTCTACCTGATTCTGACGTAGCAGAGCTTCCATGCGGAAATAGAGATCGCTTTTGATCACAACTTGCTTGCTGGGTTCTGCTGTCCAGACCAACAGTTCAAAATTTAGGCTGCTGTCGCCAAATTCTTTGAAAAAGACTTGGGGCTGCGGAGTTGAAAGAATTTTAGGATGATTTCGCGCCGACTCTAACAGCGCCGATCGCACCGCTTCAATGTCTGAGCCGTAGGCTACCCCGACAGGCAGGTGAATTCTAGAAACAGGGTTATCGTGGCTCCAGTTGATCACTTCCTGTTCTAAAAAACGCGAGTTTGGCACAATGATCGAGATCTGATCGAGCGTGCGAATTAGGGTGCTGCGTGCCCCGATGCGCTCGACGTTGCCTTGAAATTCACCAACTTCAATAAAATCTCCAACTTGAATGGGACGCTCGAACACTAACACCAAGCCGCTACCGAAGTTTTTGGCAATATCCTGCAAACCAAAGCCAATTCCTACCCCGAGGGCGCTGACCAGAATTGCCAGGGAACTGATGTCTAGCCCCCAAATTTGCAGCACCACCAGCGAACCGATAAACAACATGGCGTAGCGGATGATTACCGCAACGGCTTCCTGTGCACCGCGGTTTACCCCAGTCATTTGTAAAATGCGGGACTTGAGTAGATCCGTTGCCATCTTGGTAAAGACGATCAGCCCCAGCAGCATGAATGCCAAAACCAGCAGATCCGTCACTGAGTAACTGCTTTGCCCCAGGGTAATGATGGGAGAGGTAAAGCTAGCTATTAGGCTATTGAAGATGCGGTAGCCCCACTGACGAGTCAGCGGAAACAGGTTAGTGATGTAAAGCGTTGCGCCTAGCCATACGCCCGTTCGGGCGATCGCCAGCAGCAGATTCACCAGCAAGTTCAACGCTTGGGGGTGTTCAATGGTTTCATCTTCATCAGCATTCGGCTGCGGCAAGATTGCAGCTAGGGAAGGGCGCAGCGATCGCTGCCAAAACTCACCCAGCCCCCAATGCAACAAAGTGGCGATCGCTACGACTCCCACAGCGATCGTTCCTGCCCACCGCAAAAATTCTGCTGTCCGCTGCTGCTGGGCTTGCTGAACAGCATCCCTAAGCCGCCGGGTTAACTCTCTTGCCTGCTCTTCAGGGGTTCTGCCTAGGGGAGCATCCCGGTCTGTCACCGTCATTAGATGGCGGTCATTCAGCCGGATAGTCGGCAAGCCGTTGCGCTGCTCAATTTCAATCTGGACGGGCTGATCTTCCTGTACTGCTTCTTGCAGCAGCGAATTAACCAACTCTGCCCGCTCGGTGGCTGTGTATTCGCCTGAAGGGCTGATTTGAAAAATTTCTCGCCCGTCTAACACCACCGAAGCTGGAATTTCTTTTTGGGCGATCGCCGGGGCTATTAGCAGAATTAGCGTCAGAATTAAGGCGATGCCAATGGTTTGTAAAATCTGCGATATGACAGATAAAAGTCGATGAGGTGCCAATGAATCTCAGTCCCAAGCGATCGTTCCCGATGCCATTCTGCCTCAAGTTTGGGGGCTAAATTATTAAGAACAGGCAGGCAGAAAGCATAAATATGCTTAGACGCTACACCCACTCTTGCTGAATAGTAATGTTGCGCGCTTGCATGGCTTGCTCAAATAAATCTGTAGGAAGGGCCTGCTCAACAGCCCAAACCCCTGGTTTTTTTAACTGACCAGACAGCAAGAATTGAGCAATGCAACCCGTACCAAGACCCGTAGCGATCGCTGCACTAGAATGTACCAGGGCTGAGCGGTAGCGTTTGGGCTGTCCTGCTTTTTGCCCAACCACTTCAGCCTGCACACCCACTCCTCTGCCGCTAAACAAATCGGTGACAGAAGTCATGCGATAACTCACGTGAGATAGAAACTCGACGCCATTGGGGTTTTGCAGCCACGATTTAGGAAATACATTGGCAGCAATCCAGGTCAGGTGATTGTAGAAATCGGGCACTGAACCAAACTTGGTCACAACGGTTTTTACCGGAAAAGAATTCACTAGAGTGAACGTCTCCGGCATCTCATACCAGTAGGTGTGAACCGTACCATAGGGAGCAGGGAGGTGAATCTTTTGGCGTTCGGTGTAAGGCTTGATTTTTCGCCATTGCCCATCTATCCAGGCTTCAAATGGCTTGAGCAATCCCAGAAATGTTGTTCGCATTACGGTTACGCCTGCTCCACCGGAGCCGCTCACCACGTAGTAAAGGCGAATCTCTTCTGCCTGGTCAAGTTGCTCTACGCCCTGTCGCACCATGCTGTTAGAAATACCCGGAAATACACCAGAGTTAACAACAGCAGTTACTCCAGCTGCCTCCGCCTCTACCTGATAAGACAGAGCTTTCTCGGTAAAGCCGCGTGTATCGCTGACATCAACGTAGTCCACACCCTGCTCGATACAAAACTTCAGGACGCTGGTGTCACGGTAGTGAAAGGGCCCAGCACAGTGAACGACCACATCAGACTGGGCGATCGCCTGCCTCAACTTTTCTTGGTCCGCGAGGTCTAGCTGCAAAAATCGTACCCGTGAACCAAGCTGCTGGCTGCCCGATTCGTCTTTGAGGGTATCACTTCTACCCGTGACGATAACCTCTGCCTGAGTGTGATCGATCAGGTCGGCCGCAACACTGCTGCCGATTCGCCCCTGTCCACCTATAACTAAAACCTGTGTCATCAGTCAGTATTATTCAACACCAACCTCAGTTCACCACTTTTAGAACGGGTTTACATCGGCATAAAGCAAGAATCTGTGAGCGGTATTTTGTCCCTATGGGCATAAGCGCTGTGAGTGCTTATGCTTCAGTGCTTCTGACTCATAGCAAACACGCATCTTCTAATATATTTCCTGCATGAATCATTTTTTGAAGCGTGAATAGTGGTGCGGCGAAGCCGCACCACTATTCACGCAAGAGATCTAATTTATCTTCAGGTCGATGCTTGTGATAGAGAGGCGATCGCCTCCAAAAGATGCTGGTGTACTATAACATTAGCCGCAATGACCAAACCGGGACGAGAATAATCTTCGCAGTCGTGCAGTGGTGGAAGGGGTGCTCCAGTGTGAGTCGTGACAATGCAGCCCGCTTCTTGTGCTAAAAATGCCAATGCAGCACTATCAATAAATTTGCCTGCACGAGTGACTGCTCCTGCTAAATCTCCACTTAACATGCCATTCACGTTAGGGATCTGGACTTCATCGGAGTAAGAAGTAGCAACGTCAATCACAGTGTAATGGTCTTTTAGCTTTGGCGCGAGTGCCTCCATGCCCCATCCCAGCAGAATTGTTGGACTGGTTTTAGCAATTTTCAAAGGCTGACCGCTTGCCAAACCCGCATCTAAAGTGCCTTGCCAGCAGCCTTGCCCCCGAAAGGCAAAACAGTAGGTGTTTTGTGCGGGAGTGATGGCGATCACCGCCTCAAACTCATCCCAATTCAGCACACCCACAATAATTTGATAATTTGAATGCCCGTCCAGGTAAAACTGGGTGCCGTCAATCGGATCAAGCGTCACCAGATAATCATCTTTTTCGCCTAAAGTAATAGCTCGAAAATACTTTGTATTGTAAGACTGCTCATACTCTTCCCCATAAAAGCGAATGTCAGGAAAAGCACCCACCAGTGCCACTTCTACCAGCGTTTGAATCGACAGGTCAGCATCACTCAGCGCTGCTCCAAAGAAACTATCTGACTCTTTAGAAGGACGCGCCGCAATCTTGGGCTGAACTTCAACCGCGTAAGCAGCAGCGATCTTGAGATAGGGAAACAGCGTTTCCAGAATTAAACGGGGAGTTGGCGACATCTGATTTGGCTCTCACTATCAGCAGCATGGCAACAATCTTACCCCTTAAGCTCAACGAAGCTTTATGCTTAGCGAAACAAATTAGTTTGTTCAGATTTCAATAGGGAAATTTGCTTGAAAGCTGTCAACTTACAACTCCCTAAGTTTGTTCAAATCCTACTTTCCACAGGGTTAAACTGGGAAAAGGAGCGAGGATACATTTAACGTTTGTTAAACGCTATAACAGTATGTTGTTAACCTAATTCAAAGAGTATAATTCTATCAGCTAGTTGGGTTTGTATTCTTGCTTCCTTAGGTGGACGCAATCGGTTTAGAGAAATTTAATACTGGCAAATGTAGCAATCTTCAATCACCTGTAAAAAGAGCGGTTATGAGAAGAACATTCCTCAGAGGTATGCCTCTCATAACCCATTAGGATTGCCATATAGTTCACCACCAAAGTAAAGTTTGTAGCTCATTTAAGAATTCAAAATTATGTCAACCCAGAAGCCTTCAAACAATCCAAATCCTCCCTTTCCTACCCCTGATCCGGTTCATCTTCAGTCTCAAGCGAGTAGGGATGAAGTTCATGAAACGCTTGCCAAAGAGCAGGGCAAAGAAACTAATGTAATTGATGATGTGGAGAATAGCGACGGGGATAGCGACCTCATGGAAGCTAAGTTTCAACCGACAGCTTATGGATTGAGCAGCCCACCTCCTGCGGATTAAGCACTGCCATCAGGTGTTCTAATTTGTCGTAAAGCACTTTAGGGCGAAATCGGGCAGACTCTTGTCAATCTTTTTATGCAAAACAACGGGATGCGCTCTACACATCCCGTTGTTTTGTTTGTATGTAGTTCAATGAAATAGCGAGCAACGTCTGCTAATTTTCAGAGTTGGCACTAGAGTCCAGTAGCTTCGTCATGCTCTGCCGTAGTGGGATCAACTCCCATGGGGGAAACGATATCCCGGAAGAGGGTAATTTGCTGTTGAAACTCTAGCCCTTTGATTTGATTGAGCAAACCTTCTGCTTCAGAGGCAAGCTGATAGTTGGGTGGCATAGGGATGATTGTGGCACTGTCCATACCCTGAGCCAGCAGATACCAAAACAGCAGTTTGGTGGTATCGCCTAGTGCGCCGTACTCCCGGCTAATCAGATTATTATTTCCAGAAATCAAGTCTCGCTGAATCTGCAACTGCTGTTCATGAGACATATCTTTAACCTGATTAAATAGCCCCTCTGCAACTTCTGTAGAAACGGTGCTAGCTCCGGGTGCCGCAGGCGTAACTGATTTGCCCATTTCTTTGTAGACAAACCAAAATAGGGCTAGCTGCTGGTCTACGTCCAGACTACGAAAGTTTTGGACCAGTTCGCTGGAGGGGTTTGAAGTCGTATATGTCATGAGAGTCTCATAAATCGTCTCTCTGACGCTATCAAGACCGCTGCGATCGCTTAAACCTGCTAAAGGCAGAGGCTCATAACCCCTCTCAAGACATAGCTTAACTGCCGATTTTGAAAGCTTCCACAAACATTCCGTAGATCAAACCAATCTTGACGCCGTTCAACATTTCTGTGAACAAGGGGCGCTTAAAAGGGCCTTCGGCTGACCTGCGAAGGCGATCGCCCCTGGTTACAACCCAATTAGTTAATTCTGTGGAGGCAACCAGTAGCAAAGCAACGATGGAATCTAGCTCTGCGTTTTGTCCGGCGGTTGTTGCGACCACTGTTGCCAGCAGGTTGCCAAACAAGAGACTAATGATTAGCAGCGAAAACCGTCGCCAAGGGTTTTGTAACCACCGATCAAGCCGTCCGAGCAAGGTATCAACCAAACTGTTGAGACGAGTGTTTTGCATGACCGCGGGGTTCTCCAGAAACTAGGCAACAGCAATCGGGTTAACGCATCAAACTATCAGAATTAAACCATCAGAACAGGGATAGGATGAAGTCGCCGCTGCATAATTCTAAAATTGCGGATCGCATCAGTATCGGGAGGAAGTAATGTAAGTCCTGGACTAGACTAAAGGAAGCAAGAATTGCAGGTCCACTTGAGTATAGGATGCCAACCCAAAGAGCATCTCCAGCTCATGCCATAGGATGTGATACATACCATAGGCTGTCAGCGGTAGGCTATTAGCGGTTTATTGAAAAGCCGTCGTTTTTTCCATTAATTCAATTTCGCGAGTTTGCAGGGGGCAGGGTGAAGTGACCAAAGATATGAAGCTAAAACTTTACCCCGCAGTTATCGGAGTTTTAGGCGTAGGCATCATTGTCTTATTGATTGGGCGATTCGATATCAGCATTTTAATGGAACCCATCCCACCCGAAGAAATTGGGCTGGATTCTGCGCCTCCTATTGCTGAAGAAATTCCTAGAGAAACGGTGCCTTCTCCTAGCGTCACTTCGCCCCCAGTCGTGGTTAGTCCAGCGGCTCCAGCGGCTCCAGCGGCTCCACCTGCGCCTCCAGATGCAAATCCGGCGATCGCCCAATCTGGCAATCTCCGAGTCAGCAATCAAACTGAGCATCCTGTACGAGTTGCGCTTTTGTCGCAAGTTCCAGGTAATGCTACCTCTGCCTCAGATGCCTCAGTCACTGAAAACAGCGCAGACGCTTATAAGGAACCTGTTCATTGGGACTTTGCACCGGGAGAGGGCAGCGCTACTGGTCTGCTGCTTTCTCTACCAGAGGGTGAGCTTCAACTGCAAAACGGAGATGTTTTGGTCGTTTTTGCTCAGGATGGTTCGCGGCAATATTGGGGTCCATACGTGGTCGGCAAAACGACAGGACCGACCTGGAGCAGCGGAACCGGAGAATGGCAGTTGATCGTCCAATAGAAAAGTCAGTTTTCCAGTTAAAGTAAGGTCTGGCAGACTATCTGTCAGACCTTAAACCCTCTTAAGTATCTGATAGCTCTACATGAAATTTGGGATCGATCGCCCCAGCAAACTTTTCCAACACTGGGAACAGCCCGTTCCAGCCTGGACACTTTCAATCATTTGGATTTTCCTAATCAGCTTTGTGGCTTTTATCTGGCATCTAGGCAGCATCGGCTTAGTTGACGAAACCGAGCCACTATTTGCCGAAGCCGCCCGCCAAATGACTGAAACGGGGGATTGGATTACGCCTTACTTTAACGGGGCAACTCGATTTGATAAGCCACCCCTGATCTATTGGCTGATGGCGATCGCCTACCAAACCATTGGGGTTAACGAGTGGGCTGTGCGGCTGCCCTCAGCACTGGCGGCGATCGCCCTCACCACAATGGGATTCTACACCCTTAAACAGTTTGGCTTTCCTTCCCCTGCTGCGGCTGAAACGGCAGCAGTCCCAAACTTACCTCACAAAACCAGTCGTCAACGCTGGCTAGCTGCCTGGATCGGTGCAGCCATGATGGCGCTTAATACGCACACGATTGTCTGGGCTAGAACAGGTGTTTCAGACATGCTGCTAAGCGGCTGTATGGGAATCGCATTACTTGCTTTCTTTTGTGGCTATGCTCAGCCTGCGCGACCCCAGGTGCAGGCCCGCTGGTATCTAGCTTTTTATGTGCTGTCTGCATTGGCTGTGTTAACCAAAGGTCCCGTGGGGATCGTGCTGCCCGTGCTGATTATCGGCGCATTTTTGCTGTATGTCGGCAACGGCTGGACAGTGCTGCGTGAGATGCGACTGCTGCGCGGTGGGCTGATCTTTTTGGCGATCGCCGTCCCCTGGTATATCCTGGTCATTCAGGCAAACGGGCAGGAATATATCGACAGCTTCTTTGGCTACCACAACTTTGAGCGGTTTACCGAGGTCGTCAACCGTCACGATGCGCCCTGGTATTTTTACTTCTTTGCTGTTTTAGTTGGGTTTGCGCCCTGGTCGCTATATCTGCCCGTGGCGATCGCCCGTCTTCGCATCTGGCAGCGCACCCACTGGCAACAGCAACCCCGCGCTACACACCTGGGTCTGTTCGTCTCAAGCTGGCTGTTGATAATCTTCAGTTTTTTCACCATTGCGGTCACAAAGCTTCCCAGCTACGTCCTGCCGCTGATGCCTGCCGCAGCCATTCTGGTGGCGCTGCTGTGGAGCGAACAAATCACTCGTCCGCAAATCAGTCGTAGCGTTTTGATTACGGGCATTGTCAATACTATTTTTCTAGCAGCGCTGGCCGGGGCAGTGCTTTACAGCCCAAACTGGCTGGGCGATGATCCCACGATGCGAAACCTGCCGGAAGTAATCCGCCAATCCGGACTTTTGCCCTGGGGAGCAGCGAGTTGGGCGATCGCGGCGATCGTCATGTTGGTTTTGCTGCTGCGCCGCCGGGGACGCTGGCTTTGGCTAGTCAATTTCATGGGGTTCTTTGCTTTCATCGTGTTTGCTGTCATGCCCGCTTTCTCAGTTGTGGATGGTCTGAGACAACTCCCTTTGCGACAGCTTTCAGCGACCATGCTGCAAGCTCAACAACCGCAAGAAATACTGACGATGCTTGGGTTTCAGAAACCTAGCTTGGTATTTTACACAGAACGCCCTATTCTGTTCATCTCTGATCCCGATGACTTGGAAGATCAGCTCGAGCAGCTCTTTGAGCAAAATACCCCTTCGGTGCTGATGGTAGCCTTTCCCCACAAACTGAGAGAAGCAGACCTGGAGCCTGAACAATATCAGTTAGTTGAACAAGCAGGAGCCTACCAGCTAATTCGGATTCAGCTACCGCTCAAGGAGAATTAGCAATTGTCGCTGAATTGAATGGTTGGCATTTGCCATCCGTCATGAGTGAATAGGCTAGAGCAACTGTCGGAATATCAGTCCAAATTTGCCTCGAAATTTTTCCAAGAACGAGCGTTTTTGCCAATCTTCTAGAGAAATTAGAGCACTTTTGGCGAAAGAGTCTAGCAGAAAATTCTCGGTCTGTTGAGCCAGGTGGCGATCGCTCACTGACACATTCATCTCATCATTTAAGAAGAAGCTGCGCTCATCCATATTAGTGCTGCCATGACTGACCCAGGTATCATCGACCAGCACAACTTTGGCATGGAGCATGTTAGGTACATACTCATAAATTTTTACGCCAGCTTTGAGCAAATCCCCGTACAGTTCCCGCGCCGTGTAGTAAACATAAGGCTTATCGTTGCGAACCCCCATTGTGAGAATTCGTACATCTACGCCCGCTTTGCTAGCCTTTACCAGCACGTTTTGGGTATGTTTATCGGGTACAAGATAGGGGCTGCTAATCCAGAGTCGCTGTCGTGCTGCCTGAATGCTTGTCTGAAACAGGATGTGCAGCGCAGAGTTTTCAGGAGAGAAAGTGCCCATTGTCACGAAGGCAGTGTGTCCTTTGGGTGGGCAAGGTTGAAACACTTCTGAACTCAAGTCACCAATGCCGCCAACGGTTGTCCAGTTTTCCATAAACACCCCTTCCAGGGTGCTCAAGATTGATCCCTCGTAGCGCACTTCAAAATCTCGCCAGGGTGCAGTGCCACCTGTATCGCTTTTACCGTCCCACTCGTCTGAAACACCTGCGCCACCAATCAGAGCAACTTTGCCGTCGATCAGCAATAGTTTGCGGTGGGTGCGGGTGTTGTAGTCAAGGGGCGCTTTCCAGCTAAACGGGCTGAAGAAGTGTACTTCTACACCTGCGGCTTTGAGCGACTTCCAGTATTTTTTGGGCATAGAGCTTGCCCCATGACAGTCAACTACAAGCTGCACTGCAACTCCAGCCTGGGCACGTTCACTCAGGGCGATCGCAAAATCATCTGCCCGTCGCCCTGGTGTCATGTAAAAAGTTTCAAAATGAATTGTCTTTTGAGCGCTTTGAATTGCCTGGAGCCGTGCTGCATAGATCTCATCAGCTTCAACAAAAAATCCGATGGGACAGGCATGGGTGGGCAGACTAGAGGCAAATCCGGCGATCGCCAGGAAAAAACTAGGCTCATCCACCCTCGGAACATTCCGCAGCGGGTAACTGATCTTGCGACGAAAGCTGCCTCGGAAGTAAAGGATTAGTAGCGTAGCAGCAAGCAGAACCAGGAGAACAGTAATGATCCAGCCTAAAATTCCTTCTGGTTCCATAATTTTTTCCAGGTTCTGGCTCTAAGCCCTCGAATGACATTCAGGAGTTTAGAGGGATGAATCGATTTCTCGCTACTATCAAAAGCCAGATATTCCTATAGGAGCAGTCCATTGCACCCACAAGTCAGCCTGCATGGGTATGAATGTCAATGTTGTTTGTTTCCGCTTCCAACCGATATACCAAATCTAATTAGTCGATCGCCTTTGATCACCGCGATAGCGAATATATTCTGCCACAAATGCCAGTACGCCAGATGCCAGAATTAGCACGACGCTAAGCGCGTTGATGTCAGGTTTAACACCTGTGCGAACGCGGCTGAAGATTTCCATGGGTAACGTGTTCGCACCGCCGCCTGCTGTGAAGCTAGAGATCAACAAGTCATCCATGCTCAACACAAAAGCTAGCAGACAGCCAGATACGATCGCAGGCATCAATTCAGGCAGTAAAACTTTGAGGAATGCCTGAGTGGGAGTTGCGCCTAAATCCAGAGCCGCTTCTTCTAAATGCGGGTTTAAGCCAGACAGGCGAGTGGAAACCACTACTGCTACGTAAGCCAGACAAAAAACAATGTGGGATGCCACAATCGTCCACAGGCTGAGGGGGATCGCAAATGAGGCGAGAAAAACCAGGGTTGCAACGGCGATCGCAATATCAGGAATAATCAGCGGCAAATAGGAAGCCCCCCGATAAAGCCCTTTCCCCCAAAACTGGTATCGCGCTAAGCCTACTGCCATCAACGTTCCCAACACAGCCGACACGCCGACGGCACAAATGGCGATCGCTAGACTGTCTTGCAGTGCGGCAAAAATTCGCGAGTCGTTGAATAGGATCTCGTACCACTTCAAACTAAACCCTTCCCAGGTGGCGCTAAAGCGTGAAGCGTTAAAGCTATAGAACGCCAAAATCAGAATCGGCAGGTACATGAACACAAACACCGCCAGCGAAATGACTGCCTGCCAGGATGCCCGGATTGGAAAGGTGGGTTTGGAAGTGGGTTTAGGGGAGTTCACGCCGCAGAGGAGGGGATTAAAGGTTAGGGATTGGGGATGAGTTATGAGAAGCTTTCGGGGTCGCGATCGCCATACTTGATTAACAGAGCGATCGCAATGCTCACTGCCAAGATCAGCACCATACTGAGACCAGAACCTAAGCCCCAGTTGCGAGTTGCACCAAGAAACTGGTTATAAATTAACCGCGAAACGGTCATGCTAGACGCGCCGCCCAACAGTTCTGGCACTACAAAATCTCCCAGACCAGCAATAAACACCAGCAAACAGCCTGCTGCAATGCCAGGTAGCGTCTGTGGTACCGTCACTTTCCAAAAGGTTTGTGGGGCGCTAGCACCCAGGTCTGCTGCTGCTTCTAGCAAGCGTTTGTCGAGCTTTTCTAAAGAAGCATAGAGAACCAGCACCATGTAGGGCAAAAAGCTGTAGCTCATGCCAATAAACACGGCTGAACTGCGGTTGAGTAGATCCAGCGTGGGTAGCCCAAAGGTGCTGAGAAATGAGTTCAGTACACCTGTGGGTCGCAAAATCGTGATCCAGGCATAGGCTCTGAGCAGAGAGGAAGTCCACAAGGGCAACACAAAACCAACCAGCAGCAGGTTTTGCCAGCGTTTGGGAGCCATCAGCGCAATCCAGTAAGCAACCGGAAACCCCAACAGCAGCGTCAAGACCGTACTGCCGAGGGCAAAAAAGACCGATCGCCAGATTACCTGAAGATAAATGGGCTGCAAAATGTTCAGGTAATTTCCTAAGCCAAAGCCATCCATTGGCTGTCCGGGACGAATCCCAGGAATCAAGCTGAGTTGAAAAATTAGCAGCGTTGGGATGACCAGCAGCAGCAACAGCCAAACTCCTGGTGGCCCCAGCAACA
This sequence comes from Oculatella sp. FACHB-28, assembly GCF_014696015.1. Classification (NCBI taxonomy): domain Bacteria; kingdom Bacillati; phylum Cyanobacteriota; class Cyanophyceae; order Oculatellales; family Oculatellaceae; genus Oculatella; species Oculatella sp. FACHB-28. The sequence continues at coordinate 67,548 of NZ_JACJPJ010000092.1, forward strand.
CCAGTGGTCCAACCAGGTGACTGAGTTTTTGCTGCCACCTCGGACTCACCTTGGCTTTAGGAACTACAGAAGGCGTTGGGGTTGAAGTTGACATAGACGCATAACGAGGAGAAAAAAATACAGGGGCGCAAAGTTTGCGCCCCTACCCAAGTCAATTAGCTACTGGTTAGCTGTGTCCAGTACTGGTCATACAGCTCTGTTGCTTCTTCCGAGACGGGTGCAATTCCCTCGCATCGATCGAGCAAATCTTGAGGTGGGAACAACTTCGTATCAGCTTTAGTTTCCGCAGACAGTTGCTCGTAGGCAGTTTTATTGGGCGTTGCAAATTTAAGTCGCTCTACTAAACTGGCAGCGTTTTCTGGCACCAGTAGGAAGTTTAGCCATTCATAGGCTGCATCCAGGTTGGGTGCCGACTTAGGAATAACCATCGTGTCCGTCCAGAGAGAGGAACCCGTTTCTGGAATAACGTACTCCAGGTCGGGATTCTCCTCGATTAAGGCAATTGCATCAACGGAGTAAGCCATTGACACAAGTAGGTCACCGCTGGCAACCTGGTCTTCCCAACCGTTGGTGATGAAGCTGGCGATCGCTGGTTTTAGCTCTACTAATCGGTCATAGGCTTCCTCAAGCTCAGCCGGATCTTCGGAGTTGTAGGAATAGCCGAGCGAATGCAACACTCCGCCCATGACTTCCCGCACGTCGTTCAACAAGGTGATTTTCCGCTCTAACGACCCCCCGTTTTCCCAGAAGTAATCCCAGCCTGTCAGGGTCGCACCTAGGTTAGCGGGATTGTAGATAAAACCTGTCGTGCCCCAAGTTGCGGCAATACTGTGGGCACTGCCCGGGTCATAAACGGGGTCTTGCCACTGCGGTCGCAGGTTGTCTAGTCCGACCAGACGAGATTTATCGAGGGGAGTCAGCATATCCAACCCGATCATCTCACTCACCATATAGTCAGATGGGAAGATGATGCTGTAGGCGCTACCGCCACCGGCCTGCATCTTCGCCAGCATGGTTTCATTGGAGTCGTAGGTATCTACAACGACTTCAACGCCCGTTTTTGCCTTAAAGCTGTCTAGCAACTCCTGATCCGTATAGTTTGCCCAACTGTAGACATGCAGAGTGCCGCCATCAGAAGCAGCACTGCTAGCTGCTGGCTCTTCAGAGCTAACGTCTGCCAGGTTACGGGCACAGTTTGACAAAACGGCACCCGAGAGGGCGGCGGCTGACAGTTGTAGAAAACCGCGTCTGGTGCTGGCGATCCGGGGCGATCGCCCTGGGTAAAATCGGGGCTTTCGGGTGTTCATTAGAAGTAAAACGCTCTCCTTGACCTAATACAACAGGGGAATATCAAACACGATGACAATTTTGTACGCCAATGCGAGACGAGATTTCAACTATCCTACGCTGTTAGCGCTAGACAATCAGTTTCTGCCCAATAAATATAGAGAGGGGAATCTGGTTCAGCAGCAAGTTTAGCTCGATTGGGCTGTAGAACGGTGAGGCGATCGCCCGACAGCAACTCCACCAAGTAATGGACATGAGTACCCAAGTACATCATATGCATCAGCCGCCCTTCAAAACAGTTGATTGGACTGCTGGGCTTTTCTAGACTCAGTTGAATTTTCTCGGGACGCACACTCACAACCACCTGATTGGGCATAGAGCTATTTGTAGAGCCATTTAAGGATTCAGTTGGCTTAACCAAAATTCGCAACCCTCGCTCTGTTCTCACCTGCCACATGCCATAGTCTGTCGTTTCTATTTGCCCCTTAAACAAATTTGTATCCCCAATAAAATCAGCCACAAAGGGCGTTTGAGGATAATCGTAAATCTGATTTGGGGTGCCAATTTGCTCTAGCTTGCCATCGTGCATCACTGCAATTCGGTCAGAGAGGCTTAAAGCTTCTTCCTGGTCGTGAGTCACCATTACAAACGTCACGCCCAAGTTTTTGTGCAGTGTCGAAAGCTCAACCTGCATCTCCTTCCGGAGTTTTAAGTCCAGCGCGCCCAAGGGCTCATCTAATAGCACAACCGTCGGCTGATTAACCAGTGCCCTGGCTAAAGCAACTCGCTGCTGTTGACCTCCCGATAGCTGTGCTGGATAACGCCGGGCAAACTGCTCCATCTTGACCAAACGCAGCGCTTCCTGCACTCGCTTTTGAATTTCTGCCTTACTCTGACGCTTAATCCGCAGACCAAATGCAATGTTCTCCCAAACCGAGAGATGGCCAAATAGGGCATAGCTCTGAAAGACAGTATTAACGGGGCGACGATAGGCTGGCACCCCAGACATGGACCTGCCTCGAATTAATACTTCCCCGGCTGAAGGTTCTTCAAATCCGGCAATTAACCTGAGCGTAGTCGTCTTGCCGCAGCCCGATGGACCTAAAATGCTAAAAAATTCACCTTGTCGAATATTGAGATCAATTCCTCGAACGACGGTTTCGCCGTTAAATACCTTGAATACTTTGCGGAGTTCGACATCGAACCGCGTATTGGTCTCGGCGACGGGTCGATTTTGCATAGCAGTCTGAGACATTGTTGCAACTCTCCGCAATAGTTCCCAGTTACGTGGTGAATCATTGATGTTAGCTAAGCCTATCTTTAGGCAGCCATTAAAAATTGATAGTTACCTGTGATACAGCTTGTTTTGGCTGGTCAGCCTAGCCGACCGCTGCATTAAGCTGCCTCCCGTAGAATTTAGCTCTAATTGCACCAATACTTTATTGCATCAACTAGGATACAAGATACTAAAAGAGAAAATTGGCATTGCTTACCTGAGAATGGGCTAAAGTTGAACACAACCTTGGGGATCAGCTACGGTACTGCTTTGTAGAGAGTAGCGGTAGACTAGGAAAGGTTTTTTTCAGATGGAAATCGTCGAGGCTTAATTTGTCGTGCCGATGACTCTAACCAAACACCCGTCTGCTACGACTCAGCAGCCCAATGCGCGCAGCGTTGGGAAACAGTATCAGTCTTTGGTGGTGATGCTGCTGGTCACTCTGACGCTGCTAGGGGGCATCGGAAGTCGTTTAACTTATTTGCAGTTGGTGCAGGGCGATCGCAACCGCCAGCTTGCTGACAACAACCGCATTCGTCTGATTCCAAGGCAGCCAGAGCGCGGCAAAATTCTAGACCGGGAAGGCAGAATTTTGGCGGGTAGTCGCCTGTCCTATGCGGTGTTTCTCTGGCCGATCGCTAATCAACAAGCTGAATGGAACAGAATTTCACAGCGCCTCTCAGAAGTTTTAAACATTCCGGCTGACCAGATTCAGTCTCGCTTAACTCAGGCAGGCTACACCTCTCCGTTTTTGGTGCGAATTGCGCGGGGCATCAGTCCGGCTCAGGTAACCGCACTTGCCGAGTTTAGTCATGAACTGAAGGGCGTTCAGGTGCAGGCTGAAGCCGTACGGAACTACCCCTATGGTGACCTGGCAGCGCACGTGATTGGCTATACCGGGGAAATGACCGACGACGAACTCACGGAGCATGAAGATGAAGGCTACCGCCTAGGCGATGTGATTGGTCAGATGGGCGTTGAGTCAGCCTTTGAGCAACGGCTACGAGGCGAATGGGGTGGGCAGCAGGTAGAAGTAGACGGCATGGGCCGCGTCCTACGAGTGCTGGGCGAAAAACCTGCAATGGCTGGGCGAGACGTGCAGTTGACGCTGGACTTAGACTTGCAGCAGGCGGCTGAAACTGCTCTGGGAGAAAGGAAAGGGGCGATCGTGGCGATCGATCCTCGCAATGGCGCTGTGCTGGCAATGGTCAGCCGTCCTGCCTTTGACCCCAACCTCTTCTCGACTTACATTACTGATGCCCAGTGGCAGCAGCTTCAGGGCATGGACTTTCCGTTTGTAAATCGGGCGTTGCAGGGCTATCCACCTGCCAGCACCTTCAAGATCGTTACCACGACAGCGGCGATCGAGTCAGGAGAGTTTTCACCCGACACCGTTTTGCCAACCTATCCGTTCATTCGAGCTGGCGGCATCGAGTTTTGGGACTGGAATCGGGCTGGCTTTGGCCCGCTCAGCTTTCCGGGGGCGATGGCTTGGAGTAGCGATACCTTCTTCTATCAAACCGCGATGAGAATGGGTGAAGTGCCGCTGATCGAGTGGACTCAGCGCTATGGCTTTGGGCGCAAAACTGGGATTGAAATTACTGACGAGGAAGCGGCTGGCTTGGTGCCCGACGAGGAATGGAAACTGTCAGAACTGGAAGAACCCTGGTATCAGGGCGACACGATTAATATGTCAATTGGGCAAGGCTATTTGCAGGCTTCACCTCTGCAAGTTGCAGTGATGTTTTCAGTCCCAGCGAATGGCGGGTATCTGGTTAGACCACATTTGCTCAAAGACAATGAGGCGGAAAGGCAGTGGCGGCAGTCGCTCAACTTGCAGCCTGAAACGCTACGAATTTTGCAGCGAGGGTTGCGGCAAGTCGTCACCAGTGGCACCGGAAAAGCTGTCAATGCGCCGGGACTGCCTCCGCTTGCTGGAAAGAGCGGCACTGCTGAAGATCCGCCCCGTGAGTCTCACACCTGGTTTGGCGCGTATGGACCCGAAACGAATCCTGAAATTGTCGTAGTCGCCTTTGGTGAAAATTCTGGTGGCGGTGGCGGTTCCCTGGCTGCGCCAATGGTGCGTCAGGTTTTAGAAGCCTACTTCAAGGGGACACAGCCAACCGGAGCAGCGAGCCAGGAATCCGTTGTCTCAGATTAGGCGTTGTGCAATTTCACTCCTTTGTGAGATGGGCATCTTGCCCGTCCGAAGCAAGCAGGCAAGATGCCTGTCACAGTAAATCAGGTTTTCACCATGACCAACTCTGTTACTGTTACTGTTCCGGCTACAACCGCAAATCTTGGTCCCGGCTTTGACTGCATCGGGGCAGCGTTGAGCCTGTATAACCAGTTTCGCTTTTCCCGATTAAGCCCCACTTCTCAAGGTGAGTTGGCGATCGCCGTCACTGGCTTAGACGCTGAACAAGTCAAAACCGACAACAGCAACCTGGCTTATCAAGCCTTTGCCAAGCTCTATCACCATTTGGAGCAACCCGTTCCACCCGTGCAAATCGAGATCGATCTGGGTGTGCCACTCGCTAGAGGACTGGGCAGTTCTGCGACTGCGATCGTAGGTGGGCTGCTGGGTGCAAACGAGTTAGCAGGAACTCCGCTTTCTCAGGAAAAGGTGATGGAATTGGCGATCGCCCTGGAAGGGCATCCCGACAACGTAGTTCCGGCGTTGCTGGGCGGCTGTCGGCTATCTGCCTCAAACGCAGATGGCAACTGGACGATTTGCGATATTCCCTGGCACAGCGACATTATTCCCGTCCTGGCAATTCCTGACTTTGAGCTTTCTACGAGTGAAGCCCGTCGAGTTTTGCCGACCAGCTACAGCCGAGCCGATGCGATTTTCAACGTGGCGCATCTGGGCTTGCTGCTGCGCGGACTGGAAACCGCAAAACCAGACTGGCTGCGTACTGCCCTGCAAGACCGAATTCACCAACCCTATCGCCAAACCCTGATTGCTGGTTTTGACCAAGTTCAAACGGCAGCGATCGCCGCAGGTGCCTATGGGTTAGTGATCAGCGGAGCAGGTCCAACGCTACTCGCTTTAACTAACTTGAGTCAGGCAGAAGCAGTAGAGGAGGCGATCGCCACCACCTGGAAATCAGTAGGAATTACCGTTCAGGTCAAGGAATTAAAACTTGACGAGCGAGGAGCCTGGGTTGAACGGTTTTGAGGTTCCAAAATTCAAAAAGCTGACCTCTGAAAATGGCAAAATCACGCAAGCTGGAAGAACTGATTGAGCAGGTCAATCAGTTTCGGAAAGACCCGACTGCGGAAGCATCTCTGGAGGGGCTGCGGCAGATTCTTCAGAGCAAATACTCAGTGGCGATCGCCTCTGCCGCCAAGCTCATTGGGGAAGCTGCCATTAGTGAGCTAACGCCTGATCTGGTCACTGCCTTTGACCGACTGATGGAGAAACCAATTGAGCGAGACATCGGCTGCACAGGCAAATTCAGGATTGCCGAAGCGCTTTATAAAATGGGGCGCAGTGAAGCAGACCTGTTCTTGCGGGGCATCCGGCATCGGCAGATGGAGCCAGTCTGGGGTGGACAAGAAGACACCGCACCCAGTCTGCGCGGAGTGTGTGCCCTCGGCTTGGTGCGAATGAACTATCCTGACGTGATGAGCGAACTGGCTGACCTATTGGCTGACCCCATTCCACTGGCGCGGGCGGCAGCAGCCAGGGCGATCGCCTACAGCGGCAGCAAACAGGGAGTTCCGCTGCTGCGTTTGCGGGTCAAGCTGGGCGACGAACCTCAGGTGCTTTCGGATTGTTTCACAGCGCTGATCAATCTTTCTCCTGATTCTCTGCCGCTAGTTGCCAGTTTTCTAGACGATGCCAATCCTCAAGCCTGTGAGATGGCTGCTCTGGCACTAGGCGAATCCCGCAGTAACGCAGCATTTGAGCAGCTTAAGCACTGGTGGTTACAGACAACACACAAAGAATTGCGGAAAACAGGACTGTTGGCGATCGCCATGCTGCGGCAAGACGAACCGCTAGAATTTCTGCTGTCACTGGTTGCAGAAGGTAAAAGTGCCGATGCAAAAGATGCTGTAGCTGCCTTGAGTCTTTACCAATCTGAAACGGTACTGTGGCAACGGGTACTTCAAGCTGCTGAAACACGAGGCGCAGCCGCAAAGATTATTTTAGGAGAATTTCGGTAGCGCCTCCGGAGTAAGAAGCATAAATCGTTGTGTGGCTGAGCTGCGCAACGATTCACACAGAGGGCTTACAGTCTATTTCGGTAAGTCCTAAATTTGTCCTGATACCAAATCCACCTGTAGAGTAGCGGTATCGCTAGGGGCGAAGCCTTCGGTTACAATCTTTGCAACTGAAGCACAATTCTTTTGCCGAATGCTTCGCCCGTACACCCAATAGTGCTTCTTTACGAAACGATTCCGTATGAGTTTAGACCAGCAGTTCACCTGTTTCTTGCAAAGCATGGAGACGGTGATAGATGCCGCCGTGCTGCAATAGCTCGTCATGATTGCCGACTTCAACAATTTCACCCTTGTCTAAGACTACAATCTTGTCCGCCTCGCGCACAGTGCTGAGACGGTGAGCAATGATAATCGTGGTGCGAGTACCGAGAATGCTTCGCATTGCCAGTTGAATCGATCGCTCCGATTCGTAGTCCAGGCTCGAAGTCGCTTCGTCAAAGACCAACACATCGGGATTCATCAGCAAGGCACGGGCAATTCCCAGTCGCTGCCGTTGTCCGCCAGAAAGTCGCACCCCACGTTCGCCCACAATGGTGTGATAGCGCTGGGGAAACAAGTGAATAAATTCGTCTACTCGCGCAACCCGACAGGCAAACTCTACTTCCTCAAAGGAAGCATTGGGGTTGCCGTAGGTGAGGTTATCGAGCAGCGTGCCGTTAAACACATCCACTTCCTGGTGAACGATCGCCAGTCGTTTGCGATAGCCCGCCACATCTAGCCTGCGAATGTCTTGCCCGTCGATCAAAATTTGACCCTGCTGTGGCTCAAAATAGCGGAACAGCATTTTCACCAAAGTAGACTTGCCGGAACCGGAACGTCCGACTAGCGCCACCGTTTGATAGGGCTCAATCAGCAGGTTGATGTCTTTCAGCACCGGACGATTTGGGTCATAGCCAAAGGTGACATGGGAAAAATCAACCTTTCCGGTGAACTGGTAGTGCTGCACAGCATTAGGGTCTTTCACCAGACTGGCAGCATCAGACCCCGTCGGCAGTTGCATAAACTCATGCAAGCTGACCATTGAGGCATAGCGACGAGCAAAAATCTCGGCGAGCTGACCAATGGGGTCTAGCTCAGAGTAAGCCATGCTAGAAATCGTCAGAACGGTGACAAAATGACCCAGGGAAATTTGCCCCCGTAGCGTCGCAATCAGAGTGAACGCCAGCACCAGGAATACACAGATTTGCACAATTGTGCGCTGCATCATGCCAAGCTTGATGTAGCCGCGATGAATCCGGTAATCAATCACCATAAACTCACGGTTAAACCGAGTGCTTTGGCGCTTTAGCTCGTGAGATTCGGTGGCAAAAGCTTTGACCGTTTTGATGTTGGTAATGATTTCCGAGGTACGGCTCTCAGTATTTTCCTCGTGTTTTTCGATCGCCCGTTCTTGAGCAATCAGTTGCTTTAGCTTGTACAGGCTGAGCGTGAGAATGAAGATAAACGAGATTAGAAAGGCGATCGCAATCCGCCATTCAATGAACCAGATTATGATGAAAATACCCAGCACCCGTGCCAGCTTGGGAATCAGCTGTCCTGCAATTTCAGGATAAGTCCAGGTATGGTTTGATAGCCCTCTGGCAACTCGTCCGGCAATTCGTCCTGGGTTGTTTTCGTCGTAAAACTCTAGCGGCAAGGTGAGAATTTTGCGTAACACCTGCTTGGCGTGATCTCGACGGGAACGCAGAGCAACGTCCCAGTGAAACCAAGACCCTATCCAGGGCTGAATTGGCGCACGCACAACGGTTGTTAGAAAGATTAAACCCAGTAAGACGGCGATCGCCAATCCTCGATTGGACGGTAGATTAGCCAAACCTGCTAGCACGTCAACGCTGCGTTGAAGCAACGCATCAACAGGCTGATTAGACAACACATTCAGAATTTGCCCAATCGCGTAGGGCACCACCAGATCAATAATTTCAAAAAGGCTACTGGCTGCGATGCTGAAGGCAGCGATCGCCGCATACGGTTTGTAGTAACGGAGGATGTCGGAAAACTTTGCCATGATATTTAACCTCACTGCCACCCCAAATCGGTAGAAGCAGTCGAGTAGCCCCCAAATTCGTCAAGATTACAGATTGTAGCATATACGTATTACAAATAATTTATTAATCCAAAATTTTTAGGCGGAGGTGCCGCTAGACTGCACCTCCGCCTAAAAATTTTGGAGTATTGGTTTGTGGGTTTAATTAAGCACGTAAGCAGACTGCAACGCCCACAAAATCAGCAAAGCAATCGAACCTAATAGCAGGGTAGAAAAAAGGGCGATCGCCACTGGGCTATCTGCTCCCTTGAATTTCATGATCCCCCGGTTGAAATCTGTCATAAATGCAGTGTCCTCCTCTTGGAAATTTTCAGGGTTAAAGACAGAATGGACTGGCTTGAAAAAGATTGGACTGAAGAACAGGGTTGAGAAAATTGCTAGAGCCGAATCTGCCTCGATTTTATCCAGACCTTAGAGCTTCTGAGGTCAAATTGAGGGCTAAAAGCTTAAATCTGTCTTGAAGTTTGGTAAAGCAAAACTTTGGGCTGAGCTAGAACTACGCACTATGAATGAGGAAGTTAGATGAAGGTTGCTTTGATCGTCGTGGCGGTGATCGTCGGACTGGTTTTACTCACCGAAGTGGGCTTGCGAATTTTGTTTGGCTTTGGCAATCCGCTGATTTATATCGCTGATGAGCAAATTGGCTATTTGCTGGCACCCAACCAAAAAGTGCGTCGATTTGGCAACCGAATCACCATTAATCAGTATTCGATGCGGAGTCCCGAAGTTACAACATCTCGACCCCAAACAACCCTGCGCCTGCTATTGTTAGGAGATTCTGTCGCGAATGGTGGCTGGTGGACAGACCAAAATGAGACGATTTCAGCCATGCTACAGCAGCAGCTACAGCCTTCTCTTAATCAGACTGAATTTGAGCAGCTAGAAGTCCTGAATGCTTCGGCAAACTCCTGGAGTCCGCGCAATGAGTTAGCCTATCTGCGGCGGTTTAGCAGCTTTGAAGCTCAGGTTGTGATACTGCTAATCAACACAGACGATTTGTTTGGTACGGCTCCGACTTCTCTCCCCGTGGGGCGCGATCGCAACTACCCTGACCACAAACCTCCCTTTGCCTTATCAGAACTGGTGAACCGCTATCTGATTAAACAGCAGCCCATCCCCGGAATGGATGAGGTGATGTCAGAAGGGGGCGATCGCGTTGGCTTTAACCTGGAAGCGATTCAGCAAATCAACGAACTGGTTAGCCAATCTAACGGACGGCTGATTTTAGCCATGACTCCTTTACTCCGAGAAATTGGCACTCCTGGCTCGCGCGATTACGAAATTAAAGCCCGTCAGCGGTTAAAAGACTTTACCGAAGAAACCCAAATTCTCTATCTGGACTTTCTGCCCATTTTCAACAATGTAGAGTCACCCAAAGCACTTTATCGCGATCACATTCACCTCAGCCCCCAAGGGAATCAAGTCGTGAGTGAAAACTTGCTCAAAGTTCTGCAAGATATTCAAGCAGGAAAATGAGTAAATGTTTTTTATTAACTCTTAGTGGTCGGCGTGCATGGGCATGTTGTTAGACTGCGATCGCTTAATTCAAGCATGAGCATGGTGCGTTCCCAGAAATCTATTGGTGGAGTAGCAAGAATTGCATTAAGGAACGCACCCTACAAGACCTTTGGCATTGCAATAGTCAACATAGAACCAAAATAGGAATGAGGGTTTGGGCAAGAGCCATCTTGATAGAGCGTATCATCAAGCAAATCTCCTCTACCATTTTTGGCGATCGCTTTTATCTGCGGACTTATATCAAGTTAGTTTGTCGCTAAGTAATCATCTAATTTCTCAATGCACTCTGGCAAATTTCTACGTCCTAATCCAATCCGAAAGTTTTGCCTCCCATAATCAAAATAGGTACTGGGTAAAAGTAGAACTCCTTGCTGATTAACTAAATCAACGCAAAACTCTTCCACATCCCCTGCCTGCTTCAAACTTGGAAAGGCGGTCGATCCTCCCTTGGGTGCTGTCCAATTAAAGAAATCGGCATGGCTCGCAAAGAAGCGATCGCATGTTTCAATATTCGCTGCAATGATTGCTCGATTGCGCTGAATGATTTTGTCTCGGTTACGAAGTGCTAATGTTGATAAAAACTCACTAGGAGCACTGCTACAGATTGAGGTAAAGTCCTTGAACTCTGCCATCGCTTGATAAATCTCTTGATTGTGAGTTGCAATCCACCCAATCCGCAAGCCAGCTAACCCGTAAGTTTTTGACATTACCCCCAAAGAAATTGCATTTTCATATAGGTCACAAGCAGCTGGCAAAGTATCCTCATCTCGATATTCCAAAAATCGGTAGACCTCATCAGAGAATAGAAGAATGTTGTGCTGTCTACAGATTGCAATCAATTCCTCTAGCTTGGCTCGGCTCATCACGTAGCCTGTTGGATTATGAGGACAATTAATTGCGATCGCCTTTGTATTGGGTTGAATTGCCTCTCTGAGCCAATCTAAATCTAGCTCCCAGTTGTCCGTTTCATGACTCATCCACCCACTCACTTCACAACCAATAGACTGAGCAATTGAGCTATGGGACTGATAGCAAGGAAAGTGGACAATGATGTGGTCTCCCGGTTCAAGAGCAACATTCATAAAAATGAATATTGCTTCTTCTGCCCCTGCATGAACCAAAATTTCTTCAATTCCAATTGTTTGATAAGTTTGTGCGATCGCCTGCCGTAGTTCTACGCTTCCTTGTGTTTCTGTATAGCCAAGCCAAGTCTGATGGAATTTCTGTGTTGCACCTGGCTCTAAGCTCAACAACTCTTCGATTGTCATTGCTTCACAATCAGAAGAGGAAAGCAGATAGGGTGCTTTGAACTCGTATTTAGCAAAGAATCGTTCGAGCTTGAATGCAGGTAATTTCATAACGATTCACGGGACTCAACGACTCAATAACCTAAATCAGTTTCACTCTGGATAGTAACAGAAAGTTTATAAACCGCTGTTTTTATCAAAAGTTGAGAGGGATAACGGCAAAACGCAGCGGTTGTAGATAACCTGGAACTAGTCACAGGTAGCTTTCGTCAATCTGCTGCTATGACATGTTAGCTGTATCTCGTTACCGATTGCTCCCACCAACTCAACTTCTTATGCCCACTAAGCGGCTCTCACTAGTATCCTAAACGATCGCCTCTAGATACTTTGATGGATCTTATGCCTCCTGTAGATCCTGAATAACTTATTTAGGAATACTCTGCAAAGGCTACAAAAATTTGCGACAAGCGTTCTAAATCAAGCTGGTGTAGCCCATCCTGAGTCTGCTTTGAGACGGGCACAGCTAACCAATGGTGCGGATGGGCGAAAGCAAACTCGATTCCAATCGGCTTTTCCTGCAGTTGTAAGTAGCGATTTGCGTCATTGCTAGCTAGGTGCTCAATGGGATAGGCATCGGCTTTTCCATGCCATAGTATAACTTGTCCGAAGGAATTCCATAGATTGACCAATCCCATTTCAATATGTGCAGGTAGACCGACAAAGAGCGGTTGTTCAATACCTAAATATTCACTAAAGAGTTTGGCGACCACTAACAGGTCGAGTTGTGGATGATGGGTAAGAGCTATCACAAGCTGCTCCACAGGTAAAGGTTCGTAAGCCTTGATTTGAGGTCGAATTCCTACGAAGGCTTCACCATAGGGGTGTTCGAAAAACACTTCAAATGCTACATCGGTTCCTTGGTAGGCATATAAAGCAGCCTTATCCTCAGCCTGCAGTGGGGTGAACATAGGCAGATGCAGTGCAGTCTCCCATACCCCGTCAAAACCCACTTGGACGTAAAGTGGTTTACCCAATTTTTTCGATAGATTTGTCGTATTCATCAAAACCTCTAATGGAACTTGGGCGAGGGCTGAGAGAAAAAGCTTCAAAGCACAGGTAGTTCTATAATCGGACGATCGTTGTGAGTGTAATAGTTGACAGCTAACAATTTATTCTACAGAGCTTTGTTGTAGATCTGCTCAAGCTTAATCGGAGTGGGCATGGAGTAAGAAGGTTGTTGGATGGATAAAGGGGGAGGGAGCGATCGTCCCCTCCCCCCTCTCTTCTCTTACCTTCTCCGATCGCGCGTCAAAATACTCATTACCTCACCAGAACTAGGTGCAGGTAAAAGCGGACTCCAGGCGCTAGGTTCAGCAAAGCCGCGTCGATACAGGTCGTGAATCGTTTCAATCACACCATCACGAGAGCCAATGACCAGGATTCGTAAGCGATCGCGATCAGCATTTTGAAGTGCAGAGACTTCTCTCTCAACAGTGGGTACGTTGGAAGATTCCAAAAAGCATTGAGACATGAGTTGTGACTCCGATTTAGGGTTTACGAGGAAACCCCAAAAACCTAGCCACCCCGCACTAATTCACACGTTGCACAAACCCAGTGAAAGAACTAAAAGTGAGTTTATTTTCACTTTTGTGTCCTGGAGAATTCGCAACGCTTTTTTGACATGACAAGTCGGGGTGGCTAAGGGAATGTTAAAATCCACCATTAGCCGCCAGACTGCCGATACCAGTTTGGGGGTTAGCTGCTCAGGGCTGCTGCCAACAGCCTTGGGTAGCGCTAGATCTTTGGGTGTGGTCGGGTTGTCTCCAGTAAAATTGACAACCTTAACGTGAGAGCATATCTGGGATGGTGACTCTTCGTCAAGATGTTAGGCTACGGAAATTTTTGAGAGAATGAGGAACAGGCGATCGCATCTTGGAAGGTGTTATGAAATTAACCAAACAGAATCTCTCAGAACGTATTGATCATGTATATGACGTGATTGTGGTTGGGGGTGGCGCAGGTGGCTTATCGGCTGGCGTTTATTTGCAACGCTACCTGCTTTCTAGTTTGATCATCGACAAAGGCAAAGCCCGCTCCTTTTGGATACAAGAACTGCACAACTATCTCGGATTGCCACCAGACTCACCAGGGCGATCGCTGCTGCGGCAAGGCAAAGAGCAATACCTCTCCGTGGGTGGTGATATGCTCGATGGTTTTGTAGAAGACATTGAAGATGAAGGCGAAACCTTTGCCGTCAAAGTCAAAATTGGCCGGCAGGGCAGCCTCTATCAGACCTTTCGCACCAAGTACCTGATTGCCGCCAGCGGCATCATTGATTACTTACCTAATTTAGACACCATGCGAAACGTGTATGACTATGCTGGATACAATCTGCACGTCTGCCTCATTTGCGATGGCTACGAAATGGTAGACAAAACAGTGGGCGTATTGGCTAACAGTGCCAGCAATGCAGAAGTTGCGTTTCCTTTGGGCTGGTTTACGCCACACATTACCGTGTTTACGCAAGGACTGTTTGAAGTTGGCGAATTGCGACAGAAACTACAGGAGCATGACTATCAACTGATCGAAACTCCAATCAAGCAATTCCTGGGTGAAGACCATCAGATGAATGGAGTTGAACTGGAAGACGGCAGGACCATTCCACTAGAGGCTGGACTGATTTCAATGGGGTCAAAGTACCATGCCGACTATCTAGAGAAGTTTAATCTAGAAAAGCAGGGTGAGAATCTAGTGACGGATAAAATGGCGCGTACTTCCCATCCTCGAATCTTTGCGATCGGTGATCTCAAAGTCGGCTTAAATCAAGTGGTCGTTGCGGCAGCAGATGGAGCATTGGCTGCTACTCAAATCTGGCGAGACTTGCGGCGAATTCCTGGTGCCAAACATCAGGCAAAGCTGTCTTAAGCTGCTTCCTACCATAATGTCTACAGAGCCAACTAAAAAGATGAGTGACTTGGAAATTCGCGAAGATGACCTGACCGGTCAACAGATCGCTGACCTTCTCCGGGAACATCTCGAAAATATGTATGAGATTACCCCACCCGAAAGTGCCCATGCACTCGATTTAGAGGCATTGCGATCGCCCGACATCACGTTCTGGACAGCCTGGGAAGGTGATGAACTGCTCGGATGCGGCGCACTAAAAGAACTAGATCCAAAAACTGGTGAGGTCAAATCAATGCGTACCGCTAATGCTCATCGACGCAAAGGAGTTGCCGCAAAAATTCTAGAACACATGATCAAAGAAGCTGAACGACGCGGTTATAATTGCCTCAATTTAGAAACAGGATCTTTCGCAGAATTCGCCCCAGCACGAGCCTTATACACACGGTATGGGTTTGAGTACCGAGGGCCCTTTGCTGGATATATTGATGATCCCAATAGTGTGTTTATGACGAAAAAACTCTAAGCTCTGTATCTCAAACAGGAATCAGTGTCTCAAACAGGAATCAGTATGAAAAAAGTAGCAGTGTTTGGCAATGCTGGAGGTGGTAAATCAACTCTAAGCAGAAAGCTATCAGAGATCACTGGACTGCCACTCTACATCCTGGACAAGGTTAAATATCAACCAGGAGGCATTGAGGTTCCAGATGAGGAATACAAATCCATCCATCAGAAAATTTTGACCAGCGATCAGTGGATCATTGACGGATTTGGTTCTCTGGAAACCCTTTGGCCGCGACTTGATGAGGCAGATAGTCTGATTTTTGTAGATCTGCCCCTCTACGTACATTGCTGGTGGGTCACTAAACGATTCGTCACAGGTTACTCTAATCCGCCCGCAGGCTGGCCTGATAAGAGCCCCATCTTAAAGAGTTCGATGAACAGTTACCGTGTGCTCTGGTTATGCCACAAATATTTGACTCCCAAATATCGCCAGTATGTTGAGCAAGCAAAGAACACTAAAAGTGTTTATCACATTCAATCTACTGAGCAGATTGCTCAATTCTTCCAATCTATTGAGAATGGGGCTAATATTTAACCCTGCTAGATAACCACACTAGATAATCCCAATATTGTAGGGGTGGGTTTTGCTGTTGAACCTCAGCTACTATCAGGGTTTGTCTACTAAACCCACCCCTACGAAGACTTACAGCAATTTCCATTTGCATAAACAACAAATCCCTGTAGGGGCGGTTCGCGAACCGCCCCTACTCTAAGGCTTACCCACTGGAATATTGCTGTATGCTTTACGCTAAGCACTAAAAAGTGATAACTGTGCGAATTCCTTCTCCTTTGTGCATGATGTCAAATGCCTCGTTGATTTGCTCAAGGGGCATCACCTGAGTAATCAGATCGTCAATGTTAATCTTGCCATCCATATACCAGTCCACAATTTTAGGGACATCAGTACGTCCTCTTGCACCACCAAATGCACTTCCTTTCCATACTCGTCCGGTTACCAGTTGAAAAGGGCGAGTGCTAATTTCTTGTCCGGCTCCTGCAACGCCAATGATCACACTCACTCCCCAACCTTTGTGACAGCACTCCAACGCCTGACGCATCACATTCACATTACCAATACATTCAAAGCTGTAGTCCGCTCCACCTTTTGTCAAATCGACCAGATAAGGAACTAAATCTCCTTCTACCTCTTTGGGATTGACAAAGTGAGTCATGCCCAGCTTCTCTGCCAGAGCACGTTTGCTGGGGTTGATGTCAACACCCACAATCATGTTTGCCCCAACCAGACGCGCCCCTTGAATTACATTCAAGCCAATGCCGCCCAGTCCAAATACAACGACATTCGCTCCGGGTTCAACTTTGGCGGTGTTAACTACGGCTCCAATTCCAGTTGTGACTCCACAGCCGATGTAGCACACTTTGTCAAAGGGAGCATCTTCGCGAATTTTGGCAACGGCAATTTCAGGTAGCACAGTATAGTTGGCAAATGTGGACGTACCCATATAGTGATGGAGCATCATGCCATCTTTAGAAAAGCGACTGGTTCCATCGGGCATTAGACCACGCCCTTGGGTGCTACGAATAGCTTGGCACAGGTTTGTTTTTTGGCTCAGGCAGTACTCGCAGTTACGACACTCTGGCGTGTAAAGCGGAATGACATGATCGCCAGGTTTTAAAGATTTTACTCCGGCTCCCACTTCAACGACGACTCCAGCGCCTTCGTGCCCCAAGATAGCGGGAAAGAGTCCTTCTGGGTCAGAGCCAGAGAGGGTATAAGCGTCGGTGTGGCAAACTCCGGTCGCTTTGATTTCTACCATCACCTCCCCGTCTTGTGGCCCTTCAAGCTGAACTGTCTCAATGCTCAGTGGCTCTCCTGCGGCGAGGGCAACTGCGGCTTTGACATCCATAACGCGCTCCTATGATCAGCAATTCCGATTTTTACAGCTTAATGACTATCTCACGTCCGCTGTCGGGTTGCCTCAGTCTTAAGCTTGGCTACTTTCTGGAGTTGCGATCGCATTTATCAAAACTTTACAAAACTATTCCCAAAATCGAGCCGATCTCGACTGAGGAAATACTAGGAACGCAATCAGGGATAGTCATTTAATTATCAGTCATCAATTACGGGCTGCTCACAAGAGGCAAATAGCAAATGACCCCTTCCAAACTGGAGCCACAACCTTACCTCAGCTTCACCATGAAAAAACTAGTTCACTTCTCTTATGGTTCCATCTTTTGGCTGTGGAACTGTACATTTTTGCTTCTAGCTTATGGAGTCGTTCTACCGCAAATCGGCTTTGCCTTTTCTGAAGACGTTTGGGCAGGTGTGGCCATTCCCGCGACGCTGGTTGCAAGCTTGATGGGTTTACTCCTGGTGCCGACGGTCTGCACCCTGGTGGGTTGGTTCCGATTACGCAAACAGCCTGTTTTGCTGATGCGTTTGTTTTATGGGGTCGAAGCGCCACTGGTGGCGCTATGTTTGCTGCGCCTATTCCTGATCCGAGAACTCACTCCGGCAAGCTCACAGATCTTGAGTACAGCGCTGTTTTGCATTGGGGCATTTGCGGTTGAGTTGCTGTGTGGGTTTGCGGCGCGCAAACGCACTTTGGCATGGCTACAGCTAGCAAGCCACAGCTTAATGTTGATTGTTGGAGTGTACACCGGAGTACTACTGACATTTTATGCGGTGCCTGCTCTGTGTGTATCCCTATTTGCAGTCTTCACATGGATTATCCAATTCTTCCAGCTTGAGTGGATACCCGTCCTGCGGGATACACTCACTCACAGTCCGCTACGCACAATCTGGTGGGTACCCGTTTTCCTCTTCCTATTCGGGTTTAGCTGTTCGCTGTTTTTTGCCATGCCGTTTGTGATGACAAATTTCTACTTGCGCTCTTGGTGGCGAGTGGCAGCAGCGTTTGGCGATCGCTACGGACAACTCAAAGCCGTAGCAGGGACAGCAGGGGTAGCAGTTGCCTGGTTACTCATTTTCACCGCTCTACAACAACAGCCCCAGATCGAAGCCTTTAAGCTGCTTTCACAGCCTGCTCCAACGGAGGGCGATCGCCAAGAACTTCTAGCTAAGTCAGATCTGATTCGGACAGGGCTGGTCAACGCTTATCTCAACTCTTACCGCTACATTAGCCCCTGGGAAGAAAGCAACAGCCTGAGCGAAACTTACCGCAACGTATTTAATCTGACTCCAGAAAAAGCTCAATTTTGGCAGGATTTACACAACCATATTCTTTCCCCATTCTTATATAACGGTTCGCGTGCTGATGCAGATAGAGCCGCCAACCTGTATGCAGAATTTTTTGATGCCCCGATTCAAAAGGCAGAACGGGAGGCAATTCAAAACGCGCTGCAATCTACCTCGAACCGGGACGAAACTCAGGCAGGATTGCTCAACATCAACCAGCAGATTGTCTGGCTAGCCCAGCAGCGAGTGAATGTGCATGAACATGGAGACTGGGCAGAGATTGAGCTGTATGAGCGTTATCAGAACCCCACCTGGCAGGATCAGGAGATCTTTTACTCTTTCTCATTACCCGAAAGTGCTGTTCTCACGGGGGTATGGCTGGGCGACAGCATGAGTCGAGCCACTCGCTTTCCGTTTGTCGTATCGCCGCGTGGAGCTGCCCAACAGGTCTACACCGGAGAGGTTGCCCGCAGCACTAACTTTGTGGCAGAAGATCCGGCATTGCTAGAGCAAGTTGGGCCACGGCAATATCGTCTGCGCGTATTTCCCATTCCAATGCAGCAGCAGAATGGTGAACCGGGAGAACTGCATCTGTGGATGACCTATCAGGCAATGCGACAGGAGCAAGGCTGGCCGATGCCTCATCTGGCAGAAAAGCGCAATGTCTTTTGGACAGAAGACACCGTACGTCGTCGCAATGGCAGAGCTGCTCAACTGCCAGCAGAAGAATGGCTAGAAACATCGCTACCCGCTCGACAACACGCGCCTCAAACTCATCAGGTGACGCTGCCAGGAGGTTATCAGGTTGTGGCAGAACCCCTGAGCCACAGTTCATCCGCTTTGCCCCAGTCCAAACGGTTTGCACTGGTGTTAGACCGCTCTCGCAGCATGGCAACTCATTCTAACGAGTTAACCAAAACCTTCCGCTGGCTAGCTCAACACAGTGCCAACAACGACCTGGATCTGTATCTCACCGCATCTGCTGGAGCCGAGCCGGAACGTCTGGATGATATTCGTGAGTTTGACTCTAGCAAAACTACTTTCTACGGCAACCTACCAATTCACACCATGCTGCAACAGTTTGGGCAGTTGCACGGTGAGACAGCTTATGATGCAGTGCTGGTAATCACCGATGAGGGAAATTATGAGCTAACGGTTGACGAGGCTGAACTTCCGGCGAGCGCCTCCCCACTTTGGGCTGTCCATTTGGGTGAATTACCTCCTGCTTACGATGATGCCACCCTGGAAACCATTCAAAAAACCAGAGGCGGAGTTGCAACCAATGTGGCAGAAGTAATGCAGCGCATCGCAACTGAGGAAAAACTAGGACACTCCGTTGCCAGCGTTACAGACGGCTATATCTGGAGAGTAGAATCACCCCAAGCTGATACTTCAGAAGTTGAACCTATAGTCAGTGCATCGACAGAAGCCGACTTCACACCACTCGCGGCTCGACAACTCATTCTCAAATTGAGTCGCGAAAAAGACATGACTCAGCTAGCCGAACTGGATGCGATTCACACTCTGGCAAAAGGTACTGAGATTGTCACTCCTTACTCCTCCATGCTGGTACTAGTCAACGATCGCCAGCGAGAACTATTGGCCCAGGCAGAAGTGAGTAGCGATCGCTTTGAGCGCGAAGTCGAGGACGGGTTAGACGAACTGACTCAACCCAATAACCCACTCAATGTAGCGACTGTTCCTGAGCCTGGAAACATAGTTGGAATGGGAGTGGTGGCGATCGTCCTACTTCTATCTACGAAAAAAAGACCTCGCTCCCACAGACAACCCCGTTCCTACAATTCACCATAGCGTCGCCACTGACCTGTTTTTGCGACACAACCTTTTTGCGACACAACCAACAGCTTTCGAGCAAAAACGATTTCAGCATGACAGATGTCACGCTAAGGAAGTGACATTTATTCGATGTGAGTGGAGTTGTTCACCCATTAACTTAGAAACATCACAAGAGAGCGCAATTGCTCAGCAGCTTCTCGAAGAGAAGATCAATGATTTGCGATGAGGCGATCGCAAATCGTTTTCACTTCAAGGTTGTCAAATTGGCGATTGAACCAAATCAGTTTTGACTACTTCAGTCGAGTAGCAAAGCTCGCTGCTGCATGACGTGATTTCTCTTGCTTAATCTAATTTATCTGGGAACACTCAAATGGCAATTATCACGGGTACACAATTCAATGATAACGGTAGCCAAAAAAACAAACTCAACGGCACCAACTTCGACGATTCAATCTTCGGATTTGCAGGTAATGATTGGCTGAATGGATTTGGCGGTAACGACCTGCTTAATGGTGGTTTAGGCGCTGACAAAATGATAGGTGGTCAAGGCAACGACACCTACATTGTTGATATCTCCACCGACCAAGTTTTTGAAGCAGCCAATGAAGGCATTGATACAGTTAAATCCTCAGTTTCTTTCTCCCTCTCCTCAGGCGGCAAAACAAATGTTGAGAATCTAACACTGCTTGGCAATGCTGCTAATGGTCTAGGCAATGCTTTAAACAACTATATTTTGGGCAACGGCAACAACAACAAACTGCTTGGAGGGAGGGGCGATGACTCACTCAGTGGTGCTGGTGGCGTTGACACTTTGTTTGGTGGCACAGGCAACGACAGACTCTTTGGTGGCATCGGTGCTGATGCGATGTTTGGCAGCAACGGCAGTGATACATATTACGTTGACAATGCAGCAGATATAGTTAATGAGTTGGACACTGACAATGGCTACGACAAGGTAATCTCTACCGTTAGCTTCGGTCTCAGCAGTGGTGTTGAACAATTATTTCTTGACAGCGCGGGTAACGTTAACGGCTTAGGCAATGACCTTAACAACCAGATCTACAGCGGTGTGGGCCACAACAAGCTGAGCGGTTCAGGAGGAAATGATTACCTTAGTGCCGGAGATGGCAACGACAGACTGTTAGGAGGAACAGGAAATGACACCTTGGTTGGAACTTGGCTCGATAACGCGGGTAAGGGCGAAACTGACAGGCTTACGGGTGGAACTGGAGTTGATTACTTCGCACTAGGTGCAGCAAAGAGTGGCGAATTTCCTTACATGGTGCGCTTCTATGACGACGGACAACGCAACACCTCTGGACAGACAGATTACGCGCTAATTACTGATTTCAAGGCGGCAGAGGACAAGATTCAGTTAGTAGGCTCTAAGTCTGACTATCTACTCGCTAATGTTTCACTCAATAATATTTCTGGCACTGGAATCTACATTAAGAGCAACAGCCAGTTTGTCACAAATGAGTTGATTGGCGTAGTGCAAAATGTTGCCGCTAATACTCTCAGCTTAGACAGCAATTCCTTCAGTTTTGTCTTCGGTTAATTGATGATTTGTAGGGTGTGAATTAGCCTTAATCATGGAGCTAACACTTCTATGAAAGTTAAACACACCCTACACAAAAATTTTTCCTAGGTACTTCCCATACCTCACACATTAATAGAACTAACAAAAGCAACGACCACTAACCGTGACTCATTAACTCCTCAACCTACTCGATCTCGTCTGACGGTCCAATGGCACGTTATCAACGGCAAGCTAGTGTGTCACTGGGTTCTAACTTGAGAATTTCACAACAGACCAAACTTTCATGCCTTCTCTAGGCTAAGCAGCAAAGGAAAATTTCATGTCGCTTCACCATTCCATCTCTTCTAACACAAATTCCTCTAATCCAAACTCACGATCTTACAGATCAAAAGCATCAAAATTCTGGCGCTCTTTAAAGGGCGAGCGTTTCTTACAAGTTTGCTCAAGTCTTTATAGAGTTTTTGCCAATACAGTTGGCATAAATGACGAGTCTCAACTTGTTTGTAAATGCGATCGCCAACGCAACTTATACCTTGAAGTGTACGACCCAACTACGGAGATATATTGGCACTTCCACTCTAAACAGGACGCTTTAGTGTGGCTTAAACAGCGTTACTACACTCAGGATGACTGCAATTATCAGGCAAAGATTGAGGTAGCTCATCGGAATCAGTATGATGATTCTCAACTTTTAGCTTGTCCAACACAACATAAACTAATAATCTCTTCAAACCTAAAGTTGTTGACCAGATAGGTTAAGTGAGTGGCTAAGTTAGCATTCTTAGCAGGAACTTGTTGTATCAGGGCAATGACTTGTTTTGCATTCACTTTAGTCGCAGCCTGATGTAATTGCTCTATCCACTCGGGTGGCATTACTGTTAGATCTGAAGGAGTGAGAGCCTGAAGATAAGGTTGTACTGTTTGATTTTGCAGTTCGGTAGCGTAGACATAGCGCACATCCAAATATTGCGCCATCTTCTCAAAAATAATCTCCTCCCGTACGGGTTTGCGAACAAAATCATCGCAACCAATGGATAAGGCAACGATGCGTTCTTCTTCAAATGCACTGCCTGTTAACGCAATGACTATTGGTGCTGGTGTACCTGCTGCTTTAATCTGTTGGGTTGCTTTGTACCCGTTTACAATTGGCATTCGCATATCCATCCAAATTAGATGAGGTAACCAGCTTTTGGATAAGGCGATCGCCTCCTCTCCATTAGTTGCTTCTTTGACCTCAAAACCAATTGGGGTTAACAACTCTACAAGCAGCTGACGATTACTCAAGTTGTCTTCTACTACTAAGATGCGGTAGTTGAGCTGTCCGGCTTCTAAGCCAATCACTTGACGATTGGGCACTTGAATCTGAATTTGCTCCGGTTCAACCTGGCAAACTTGAATTACAAATCCAAAAGCTGATCCTGCACCTACGCGACTGGTGACTGAAATTCTACCTCCCAGCAGGCGTACAAACTTCTGGCTAATAGATAAGCCAAGTCCAGTTCCTTCTTGTGAATCGCGCCCCGTCTCGCTCTGCACAAAGGGCTCAAAGAGGATTTTTATTGCTTCAGGGGAGATGCCAGGTCCAGTGTCTTCGACCTCAAACTGCAAAGATGTAGTAGTTGAGCGCTGAGAATGCTCTACATCTTTTTCTGGCTCTTCAACTTGTTTCACCCGGAGTATTACACGTCCCGTTTGGGTAAACTTAATTGCGTTGCTCAGCAAATTCATTAGGACCTGACGCAGTTTGCTCTCATCGGTACGAATATGTTGAGGTAGATCTGGGTCCAGTTCAAAAACGAGCTGTAAGCCTTTAGACTCTGCTTTGAAGTGAAACATCTGCTGAAGCGAATTTAGCAGATCATAAAGGTTAAAATTACTCTCACTTAAAACAACTCTGCCTGCCTCAATCTTAGACATTTCTAACACATCATTAATCAAGTTGAGCAGGTGTTCACCGCTACGGCTGATGGTGTTGAGATAGTTTTGCTGCTTTGGATTGAGAGAGGTACTGCGAGCCATGAGTTGAGTAAAGCCTAGAATGACGTTGAGTGGCGTTCTAAACTCATGACTCATGTTAGAAAGAAACTGGCTTTTGGCATGGTTCGCGGTATCTGCTTCCTGAGCTTTTTGCTCTAACTGACGGCTATAATTTTCTAGCTGCTTGCGAGAAATTTGGAGCTGTTGCGCCAGCCAATAAACCCCGATCGCCAAAATTCCCGCTGACGCTAATCCTACCAACATGATTGTTCCTGCTAACTGACGAGCAGGAGCAAATGCCTCGTTTTGCTCCATTTCCACTAGCAGAGCAATGTCACGGTCGTTGAGCCAGCGATATACTCCAATTACAGACACACCTGCATAGTTTGAATAAAGCCCAGAGCCACTAATCCCGTGCATTGCTGCGTCAATTCCGTGGCTGCTGATTTCTGGTAGAACGGTTTGCGATCGCGACTGTTCTCTAGAAATGAACATCGTCTCACTGCTGAATGAGCCGACCAAATAGGTTTCACCACTTCTACCTAAACCAGTACGTTCTCGCACAATTTGATCAATTCGATCTAGATTTAGGTGAGCCAAAATTAACCCCCGACGAGTGCCTAATTCATCGCGCAATGGCGCTGCTAATGTAACAGATGGTTTTCCTGTAGTTGATGAAACATAAAAGATTGGATCAAAAGTGTTTCCTGGCTCAACGTGATCAAGATAAGTAACACTAGCTAGAACCTCATATCTACCCTCACGGCTTCTATTCGTTGATAAAACAATACGATTGCTAGAATCCAAAATGGAGACTTCTAATAGACTAGGTTTGAGCTGAACGAATTTTGTTAAGTAGTCTGAAAGTTCCTCATGAGCTGCAGTGTAATTTGCGTCAGAACGCTCAGAAAGAAGTATTCCTAGATCATCCTGAATATTGGGAACCTGGGTCATCAACAAAACATCCCTTTGTTGGTCCTCAAACCAACGAGACATTTCTTCTTCTTTTGAGTTGGCTGTAACATTAAGCTGGTTAAAGGTTGCTTGCTTTAATGCTTCTTTGGCTCTGGTAAAAGCAACTCCTCCAACAACACCGACCGTTACAAGAGAAAGCAGTAAAAAGGAGCTAGAGACTCTATTGGTAATGTTTTGGTTCCAGAATCTCATCGCAGCTCTCCTAAAATTTTAAAGCATGTGAAAAATATTCTTCAACCTCTTCCTTGGCTCATTGCCACTGAGCGAAAATCTGCTGGATTTGCTGAATTGCGTCATCGGCAGCCTGCCCTGGAGAGACACGATCGACCACGATGCGATTAATAGCTTGACCCCAAACGTTCTCTTGAACAACCAAACTGTAGGCAGGGTGATAAATCGAATAGAATGGACGAGATTGTTTTTCAAGTAGGATTTTGGTTGCTGTTGAGAGATGGGGATCAGCAGGGTTTGTCCAAAATGAATTTTCTAAAATAGAAGTCATAACGGGTAAATTTCGCCCTCCCGCCGCTTTGAGATAGTTCTCAATTGCCTCAGGTTGAATTAAGTATGAGAGAAATTCTTTCGCTGCTTTCTGATTTTCAGAATCTGCAAATACTATAGCTTGCCTAATATCATCCAAGTACCGCATCGGTTGCCCGCTGGGTTTATTAGGAAATTCCAGGATGCCAAGTTTGTTTTGATAGGTGTCAGTATCTTGACGGACAGTAGCAGGAATTGAAAGCGATGCATTTGGGGTCATTACCACAGTACGATTGAGCAAATTAGTGTTGTTATCAGAATTTCTCCAATCTTCAGACCCTAATGGAACGTACCTTTGCTGATAAAATTGTGTATACCACCTCAAACTATCAATGATACCCTGACGTGTTTGGGGGTTTTCAATCAAAAGATCTCCATTAGGAGTTAATAGTTGCACATCGTGTGCCTCTAAAATATGCTCAAACATGGAGTAAGTATCACCAGATGCAACTGAGTAGGAAAAACCTAATCCATGAATAGTTTGGTTTGGCTGATTCTGGAGGTTATCCTGCACTTGCTGCCAGAATGCCCAAAAGGTGTCCCAGTCTTGAGGAATATCGCTTTCCTGAAAGCCTGCTTGTTGAATGAGATCTCGCCAGTAAAAGATATAAATGTTTGACTGAGAAATCGGCACTGTGTAATAACTACGTTTTTGGTTCGTATTATTGTAGAGAGCGACAGAGTCTAGAACTGAAGCTGGATATAGCTGCTGGACTGGTTCAATGACATCAGAAACATCAGCCAGTTCTCCTTGCCATGCAAGACGAGGGATCAGGGCCTTGCCAGCACTATTGCTCATCATAATGTCTGGTGGATTGCCCGCTTGCAGTGCTCTCTGCGCTTTTTGTGACAAATCATCTGCTGTGTAAAAGGAAAGCTCAACAGGCGCGTTGTGTTGCTTACTCCAATCGTTCACAACCTGCTGAATGGCTTCATCTTCTTCTAGATTAAAGCCCTTATCCCACCAGATTGTTAGAGCTGCGTTGTGGTCAGGCGGATCGGTGACTATAGCGCCTGGTTCGCTGTTAGTGCAGGCAGCGATGATAACACTCAATACCAATGCTATGAGCGTGAATTGATAAAATCGCCTCAGCCGACGACTGGTCTTTCTACGCAGAAACTTACTAACGCTAGCAGCTTGGCTATTCATACTGTTATACGTGTATGTTATCCCTATGTGCATAATCTCTTCTATTCGACAATGCTTGAAAAAAGAGGTAAATTAAGTGAGTTGGGTTGTAATCAAGTTTTGGTATAAAAAATTTGCTTGATTAGGCAAAGCTCTGTTGGATGGCGATCGCGATCACAGTTGTAGAATAAACACGTGAGAGCGAGTGTTTAAATTGTTTTAATTCTCAGCCACAGCGTTCACTAAGAATGTAAATTAGCTGGTGATGAGTTTTTGGAAATAGGCATAGTCTCACAAATTACTGATCTTAAATATCACCTGTTTCAAAAAGTATTGTATTTTGTAACGAAAATTACAGATTCAAGCCAGTATTTCTACTGCTGAATTATCTCAATCCCTCATGAGCTACAAGTAGGCGCAGACTATGAACCACACTTCATCTTCTAAGGGAGATCTTCTCATCGTCGATGATACGCTAGATAATCTACGTTTTTTATCGACCCTACTTCTGGAGCAGGGGTACGAGGTCCGGAGCGTAACAAACGGCTCAACCGCGTTGATGGGTGCATCAGCCCAGCCTCCTGATTTGGTTTTGCTTGATATCTATATGCCAGGAATGGATGGATATGAGGTTTGTCAGCACTTAAAGAACAACCCTAGCACTCAAGAAATCCCAATTATTTTCATCAGCGCCTTGAACGAAACTTTGGATAAGGTAAGGGCCTTTTCATTGGGGGCAGTGGATTATGTCACAAAGCCATTTCAAGTAGAAGAAGTGCTTGCTCGAATCGAGAACCAGCTTACACTCCGCAGACTGCAAACACAGCTTCAAGCTCAAAACATTTGCTTACAGCAAACAGAGGCAAATCTGCGGCGATCGCTAGAACACGAGCAAACCTTGAACCAGCGAATAAAAGAGATGGCAACTCTAGAGGAGCGAAACCGAATTGCCCGCGATATTCATGATTCACTAGGGCACGCACTCGTGGCGCTAAATATTCAGATGGAAACAGCTCTAACATTATGGCAAGAAGCTCCAGATAGGGCTTACACGTTTCTTAAGGAGGCAAAACAGCTAGGTTCAGAAGCGCTCAAAGCAGTGCGACAATCAGTATCTGATATGCGATCAGACCCGCTTAAGGGACAATTGTTAGAGGCAGCGATCGCCACCCTGACTCAAGAATTTCACCGCACCACTGGAGTCTTACCAGAATGTCATATTAACTTGTCTCATCCCTTATCCATTCAAATTAATACTGCTGTATATCGCATTGTGCAAGAAGGGCTGACAAACATTTGTAAGCACGCGGAGGCAACCGCTGTGCAAATCCAAATTCATACCAACGCTTCCGGTTTGTCGCTGTCGCTTCAAGACAACGGCAAAGGGTTTCGAGTCAGGGAGAATAGAACTGGCTTTGGGCTTCAAGGAATGCGTGAGCGAACCGTGGCACTAGGAGGTCACCTAGAGATCATCAGTGAATTAAACAGAGGCTGCCACATTAGTGCATTTTTCCCAACTGCTTAAGACTTATGATTAAAGTACTGCTTGTAGAAGATCAAGAGATTGTTCGACGGGGCTTAAAGACTCTTTTAGAGACTAAGCCCGATCTTCGGATCGTAGGAGAAGCCAGTAATGGACAGGAAGCCATTCAGCAGTTGAAAACCCTGTGGGCTTCGTCTGATCAGCCAGATGTTGTTCTGATGGACATCCGAATGCCCATCATGGATGGGGTAACAGCGACTCAAATGATTTGTCAAACGTTTGTAGGAACAAAGATTTTGGTGTTGACAACCTTTGATGATACTCGATATGTCGCGGAGGCATTGAGATTTGGAGCAAAGGGATACCTGTTAAAAGATATGCCTTCAGAGGAGCTGGCAGAGGCAATTCGGTCAATCTACAAAGGTTACACCCAATTTGGACCCGGAATCTTGGAGAATTTAATCTCCCAGGCACCTTTAACAGAGGAGCCTGAGCAACCAGAACTACCGCCAGGGCTGACAGAGCTGACCCCGAGAGAGCGAGAAATCTTGCGACTGATTGCAGTAGGTTCTAGCAATCGAGAAATCGCTCAATCCCTTCACCTCTCGGAAGGAACCGTTAGAAATCACATCACTCACATCTTAGGTCGATTGAACTTACGCGATCGCACCCAAGCAGCGATTCTTGCCAATTCTCACCTGACCTGGCTTGAAGATTCTGAGAACTAGGCTCTCCACACACTGTCCTATAATCTATTCACAACAATAGCCCCCTATGGGCACATGACAAATGTCACGGTTGAAAAATGGCATTTATGCCATGTGGTCAGGGTTTATATTCAAATACTCTAAGGTTATTGCGTTGGCGATGAAACTCTCCTGACTGGTTTAGATGCTCCTGAAACTGGCGCGCTTTTCAAATAAGTAACGCTAATCTACAGATTGAGGGGAGTGTCGCAAAAATAGGCCAGTGGTGGGGTAAGAGGGCTCTGTCGCAGAAACTAGTGAAGAATAAACAACTAACTGAATTCTTGAAGTAAGCCACTGGTTCGACCAGTGCGACTCGACCAGCTTTGAGCATTGCAGCAGTAAAGTAACACCCACGGTGGCTTGGTGAAGCAAAACCGTAGGAGAGAATATCATGTCGCAATTGTATCAAAGCCTTTCCCATTCCGAGTGGGACTGCAAGTATCACATCGTATTCACACCCGAACATTGCCTTACAACGATATTCGGAGAGATTCGTAAATTTCTCGGTCCGATTTTTCATGAGCTAGCGCGGCAAAAGGAGTGTCGCATCATCGAGGGACATCTGATGCCAGACCCTGTTCATATGTGCCTTGAAATTCCACCAAAGTATGCAGTAGCATCGGTAGTTGAGTTTTTCAAAGGCAAGAATGCGATTGCGCGTCAATTCAGTGGCAAGCAACGCAATTTCAATGGTGAAAATTTCTGGGCACGAGGATACGCTGTGTCAACGGTTGGGTTTGAACTAGAAGCATTACGTCACTGCATCCGCGAACAAGAAGATTGCCGATGAAGGCGGGCAATTCTAACGGTTGAACAGATAAGCCCTCAGCGAGGACACCCGCCAGGCGGTCACACTCATCAAGCCACCAGCTTTACTGGGGGTATCTGACTGCCCAAAAATTGCGAGGAGTCATTCAGCAAGTGTTAAGTCACAAGTCCTATCAACAAAATGCAACCCGCTTACAGTCAGCAATTCAGCATTCTGGTGGAGTTAGATATGCAGCTGACATTGAAGGAGCAACACAAAAAGAGCCAACACTTCTAGGGTATGCCTTGAAGCAGAGCTTATGATAATGTGCTAATTTAGGCAACGATGGAAGTAATCGCGATAGAGCTGATATCTAACCACCACATCATTACCTGTTAATTTGACAAGACCCATACTGTCCAGTTTGAAGGCTTGTTCGGAGGGGAGCCGCACGGTTCTATCGTGTAGGACAACCTCCCGAAATGCTTGCATTAAAGCGGGGTTGCGTTCGAGATTGCTGAGGTGGCGATGAAGATGGTCTGCATAGATGCGGTCTGTCGTAGATGTATCTTGTAGCTGCTCAAAACTCAAAGATTGATGGACGATCGCATACAGTGCCAATCGCACCAGGAATGGATGTCCCCCGATCACCTCCGTTAGAGCTTGAATATCTTTGGAGCGGCAGGAAAGACCATGTCGCTGCACCAGTTCCTCAACCTGAGGCAGTGTGAACTCCGGTAACTCAGTCGGTAGTCCGACATTAAACGGAGATTTGTTTACATCTAGCGGGATGTAAACTTCGGTGGAATGTACCACGATCAAACGAATGTTTTTCCAGATCTCTCGCCGTTTTGCTTCTTCATGCAGGGCACGCAGCAAGCCAAAAAAATCATCAGCAATTTCAAGGTTCGCAAATACGCGATCGACTTCATCCAGCCCCAACGTTAGGGGAGCCGAAAGGCTGGGCAGCAAATACTGTTCAAAGTAAGCTTTGCAGCATTGGTTGCTGCCAATCAGGTCGGCAAGTTGCCAATGTTTGGTGAGTTGATCTGGATCGAGGAGCCCCAGTTCTAAACTCACACTGGCGCAAAACCATTGGAGAAATGTATCTGAGTTGGTGAGACTACGCTGATTGGCAAGCTGAAAGCTGAGCGGTACAACTCGCGATCCTTGCTGTTTTGCCTGATGCAGAATGCGAGCCATGAGTGAGGTTTTGCCCATCTGACGGGGAGCTTTAATCCGAATTAATGCACCCGGTTGGGCGATCGCTTCATAACAAAGTGATTCAATGGGTGACCGCTCAATGTAAAACCGCGATGCAAGGTCCATCTGCCCACCAGGAATTTCAGGAGCCGCACTGGGTAAGGGTGGAACAGGCACATGAGAACTGGAATCTGTAATCTTTGTCCAGGAGATAGCAAATTCAGGGTTAACAGGAAGTGACTTGCGGCGCTGATCCCAAACTTCCAACAGTGCTGCTGCTAATCGTGTGGAAGCATCGGTTGTCTGCCATTGCCAGGGCTGTTTGTCTTGCAAATAGCCCAACAGGTCAAACGGCAACTGCTGCATCCAGGGTAAATCGATCAGGATTGGTAAAATTGTGGGCTGTTGCGTCTTCTGTAACTCCTGAGCAAGCTGAATGTTTGCCAGCGTTGCTTCACTAACAGCAGATTGTTCTGTTAACAGTAGCAGCCAATAGTCGGAGGATTGAACGTTTTCGACGGATAGAAGAGGGGTGGGGGCAAAGCGAAGCTGTTCCCCTCTTGGGGCGATCGTTACTCGATGCTGTGTCTGAGTAAAAGCCTGCTGGAGCTGCGTGATTAACTCGGCACAACTCGCGTCTCCACTGATTAAAACAGTTACAGCATCCTGTCTGTTCGCTTCCTGCTGTTCTCCTTGCGGTTCTGTTCCTAAATCTGCCAGATCACGCCAGTCTTGTCCCAACGTCTGACAGAGTTCTACAAAATTGACAAAATCGACAGGTTTACCATTGAGGAAATGGCTAACTGTTGATTGAGCAATCTCAAGCTGATCTGCTAGCAGTCGTTGACTGGGAAAGCCATTTCGCAACAGAGACAGCTTAACGTGGGAGATGCAGGATTGACGGAGTTTAAGCGATCGCGGCATGGGCAGGAGGTAGGGGGAATGAACCTGGCAATCCAGAATTTTGTACTGGCAATTTCAATTATGACCAATGAGATAAACCCGATAGTATGTCGATAAAGTCGATAGCAAGTCAATCGCAGCGCAAAGTTCTCCTGCTTGAACTCATCAACTGCCCTAGTTTCATAGGAGAAGACAGGTTTACACCAGAATCTATTTCTCTCACTTAGCGTCTCAACACTATGACGGCACACAACAAGGCGATACAAAACGGTTTCTCTGAAGGAGCGATCGCTTCCTACTATCAGGCGGGCGGCACATTACCTGAAAATGCTCCTACCTATGTTCAGCGGCAGGCTGACCTTGACCTTTATGAGGGGCTGAAGGCAGGAGAGTTTTGCTATGTGTTGAATTCGCGCCAGATGGGTAAATCGAGCCTTCAGGTGCAGGTGATGAATCGGTTACAGGCAGAGGGAATTGCTTGTGTCACGATCGACATTTCCGATATTGGCAATCAAGTATCACTAGAGCAGTGGTATGGCGGCGTTGCCTATAAGCTCGTGAGCAACCTGAACGTGTTTAGCTCCAGAGAGTTTATGACCTGGTGGAGCGATCGCGGCTCCCTTTCACCCGTTCAGCGGTTCAGCCAACTGCTCGAAGAGATTTTACTCAAGCAGTCTCAACCGATTGTCATCTTTATTGATGAGATCGACAGTGTTCTCAGTTTTCGGGACTCACTAGACGATTTCTTTGTGCTGATCCGCGCCTGCTACAACAAACGAGCCCATCATCCAGCCTATCGTCGTCTCACGTTTGCCTTGTTGGGAGTTGCTACCCCTAGTGATTTGATCAGCGATACCAAACGCACTCCTTTCAACATTGGTCGAGCGATCGATTTATATGGGTTTGCAGAGCATGAGGCACAACTCTTAGCAGATGGTTTAACAGAAGCTGTTGATGATCCTCAAGCCGCGTTGCGTACCATCCTGGGCTGGACGGGTGGACAGCCATTCCTTACTCAAAAGGTGTGTCAGCTATTAGTAAAAGAGCGAGAAAGTGATGTCGATCGTCTGATTCAAACTCATCTTCTCACCAATTGGGAAGCGCAGGACTATCCAGAACATTTGAAAACCATACGCGATCGCCTCCTCCGCAATGAGCAACGAGCAGGGCGACTATTGGGGCTTTATCAACAGATCTTGTTGGCTCCCGACCGCTCCATTCTGGCGGATGATTCGGCGGAGCAAATGGCGCTGAAACTGTCGGGTTTGGTGGTGCAGCGCCAGGGCAAAGTGTGGGTCGCTAACCGGATTTATGAAACGGTGTTTGATGCCGATTGGGTGAGTGAGCAGTTGGGTAATCTGCGGATTTACAACGATGTGATCGCCGCCTGGATCGCTTCTAACCGCGAAGACAGTTCTCGCTTACTGCGAGGACAATCGCTACGAGAAGCGCTGAATTGGTCGGCAGGCAAAAGCTTGAGCAATGAGGATTACCAATTTTTGGCGGCAAGTCAGGACGCTGAAAATCGCACCATTCAACTAGAGAAGTTAGAGGTTCAAATTGGCTGGGACATTGAAAAGCAGGAAAAGGAAGCGATCGCCAAAGCGAATCAAATTTTGACGATCGCTAACCACAAGGCAAAGCGCCGAATTCAAATTGGTTCACTGGTGCTGGCTGTCTCTGTGATAGGAGCCGCGATCGCAGGGACATTTGCCAGTATTGCCCTACAAAAACAGCAAATTGCTTTAACAGGCACACGTTTAGAGCAACAGGGAATGAGCGTTCTGCGACAGTTTGAGACCTCTCAACTGGATGCTTTGGTGGCGGCAATGGAGGCAGGAGCAGAACTTAATCAACTGGTGAAAGGCAATCATTCCCTATCTGAATATCCGGCGACCAGTCCCGTTCTGGCTTTGCACACTGTTCTAAACCAGATTCATGAACAAAATCGAGTGACAGGCTTTCCGTCTGATCTAGGTGCAGCCCAATTTAGCCCCGATGGAGAATTGGTGCTAACGGCTTCTGCTTCTGACTCTACTGGGAAACCACCTAAAGCCCAACTGTGGACGACTCAAGGAACCTTGATTGCTGATTTAGGAAATCATGGTGGAAGTGAGTTAGCAATGCAGTTTAGCCCTGATGGTCAAATGTTTGCCACTGCTGGATATGATGGCAAGATCCGACTGTGGAATCGACAGGGCGATCGCCTGCAAGAATTTCAACAGCCTGAAAACCGTTCAGTGTGGGCTCTAGCATTTAGTTCCGATAGTAAATGGCTAGCCGTAGCTAGCGTTGGAGCCATCGATATCTGGTCATCTCAAGGACGCTACCAGTTCAAAGTGGAGGGCTTTGAGGGCAATCTTCATGCAGTTCACTTCAGTCCGGATGGACAACATCTGGCGGCAATTGACGAGCGAGGCAATGTAAAAATTGTGTCACGCGACGGTCAAACTCTAGCCAGTTTCAAAGCCTCTCCTCACGAGAAGATGCACTGGAGTCCTAATAATCAGCATTTACTTACCGTCGGCATGGATGGCATCGCTCAAGTGTGGACGCTGGATGGCGATCGCCTTGGCGAGATTAGGTTTCCGGATGACGGCAATGGTTTATACAAATCAATTGCTGATGCTCAGTTTATATCCAGCGATGAAATCGTTGTAATTACCGTCAATGGTGAGGTGAGCCATTGGACACCTACTGGAGAACAACACTCTCCAAAGGTGCCTAACGTCCGTCCTGATTCACAAATCACTCCAATGCAGCCAAACTTGCAGGTCAGTCCGCAAGGTGATCATCTCATCTTTAGCGATTACTCTGGCAATATTTACCTGCGGCAACAAGTCAAATCATCTCAGCCAAGCGTTTCAATTGTGCGAGGACAAGGTCGAATTCTCAATGCCTGGTTTGCTCCAGAGGGCGATGACCCCGAAGGGGGAACTGCTTCGCATCGCCTGCTCACCTTTTCAACTGCTGGCACGATTCAAACATGGAACCTGCAAAGCCCAAACCAGTATCCGCTACAAGGGGCTACGTCTGGCTTGATGCCAATAGCAGATCTAAACGAGCAAACTAATCGCGTGATTGGTATCGATACGGCAGGCAAGGCTCAGCTGTGGGATATGGCAGGGCGGCAAGTAGCAACGCTAGATGTATCTGGGCAATCTCATCCTCATGCTCAATTTAGTCAGAATGGTCAGGTAGTGGCGATCGCCGGAGAAGAGGGGTTAATCCGCCTATGGAATTCAGAAGGTCAACTCCTTCAGGAGTTAACAGGTAGCCTCCCCTACACTAGTTCCCTTGCCCTCAGCCATGATGGTAGCTATATCGCAGGTATTGCCAACAACAACCAGATTGTCCTTTGGAATCGTCAAGGAGAGCAACTATTGCAAACTCACTTGTCGTCCCAAACATCTATCAGTACTTCAAGTCTTAGCCCCAACGGCAATTATTTTGCAGTAGGTCAAACGGACGGAAACCTGAGGTTATGGTCTGCAAGTGGAGACGTTTTGGCAACTGTGAAAGCTCACGAGTCGAGCATTATCGCCATGCAGTTTAGCCCCGATGAGCAACACTTGATTACCACAGGCTATGACGGATCTGTAAAAATTTGGACTGCTCAAGGAAAGCTAGTCAAAACGCTGGATCAATCTCAACCCGAAGCTTACGCGATTGAATTTAGCCCAAATGGAGAGTATTTTGCAGTTACTGGGATAAACGGCAATATTAAACTCTGGGATCGCCAAGGGCATTTATTAAATGACTTTACAGCACATACAGACTCCATTTACCGCGTTATGTTTAGTCCCGATAGCTATAGCTTTATCACTGTTGCCGGCAACACATTGAGGCTATGGACAGTAGACGGGCAATTGATGAGCGACATCACACTGCCACAGTCCATTCAGAATGTCAGCTTTAGTGATGATGGACAATCGATTTTCAGCGTTGGCAATAGCAATAGGGTGTATCAGTGGCAGATTCCAAAATTATCAACTCTCCTAGAACAAGGTTGCTCCTGGCTAAGCCCCTACTTCACTCAGCATCCAGAATTGCGTAGTAGGCTGAACTGCTCTCCCGAATAAATACTCTGTGGTAAAGCTATGCAACATTTCATTCATGAGTCCTCAAAAAGTTTTCTGCACCACTAAGCGAGGTATTGTCAACTTAATCGGAGAAATTGAAGAATAAGCACGATAATTCTTGTGTCGAGTAACATCTTGTTTGTCGTCTTAACAAGTGTGACACTTCCACTCTGTTTATACAGTAGTCTGGGCTGTTCGGCTAAAACTGTCTAATGGTTGAGCCAACTGATCAGCAAGCGCGCTAAAACAAGAGAGAGTGCTCAAACTATAGACCCAAATTAATTGTTTGCAGTGCCGAGAATAGGAAGAGTGAGCAACGTTCCCAGGATAGGTGAGGAGGATTGGGTTAGTCGTGGCAAAGAGGATAGTTGCTGTAGTCGCTCTAAGGATTCACTAGAGATGATCCAGAGCAATTCGGCCAGTACGACTTAGGATACGGAGAAGGTACAATTCAGCGATCGCCCACTCAAACCGCATTGTCCCAAGCAGAGTCATCAGAGAGTCACCAAAGGTATAAACTATGAATTCTGTACAAGATATCTATTCTCCGTCTGACTGGCAAGCACAGGGTTGTGCTCTTTGTGGGGCGGAACAATATCAAGCAGCGATCGCTGCATTTGATCGTGCCTTAAGCCTTGAACCCAAGAACTGTCAAACCTGGAATTATCGTGCTAATGCGTTAAGTGCGTTGCAGCGTCAAGCTGAGGCACTCAGTTGTTACGATAGGGCGATCGCACTTAATCCGACCTACCATCAAGCTTGGTTTAACCGAGGACTTTTGCTAGCAGAGATGGGGGCGCAAGGTTCTGCTTTGGAAGCCTACGATCGTGCTATTGCGCTTCATCCTGATCCACTTTATTTGCATGCTTGGGACGACGTTTGGCTCAAACAAAAGCTGATTCCTTTTGTTTATGCTTAAACTTGTGAGTTGTTTTTGGCAGAGGATAATGATGAACGATGAAGCTAACTGATCACCTGTCCCCGGCACTCACCAAATCCGATTCGGGGATAACCCTGCCGGTCACAATACCCCCGAAATGTTATTTCATCCCCCGTTTGAAGGAACGATCGCACTTCACCAGTGGGTAGCGTCAGGAGTTGCTTGCCGCGCTGGGTGATTTCTAATAAGCACCCCTGAGTACCAGCGTCAGCGCCCGAAACAGTGCCACTGGCTAACAAATCTCCAGGACGAAGATTGCAGCCGTTGCTGGTGTGATGGGTGAGCATTTGCGCCACGGTCCAATACATCTGTTGAAACGGACTACGGCTCAGGCACAAAGGGGCAATTCCTGCTTGACGCATCTGAGCAGAAGTCAGGAACACCTCCAAGGTCAGAGCTATGCCACCTTGCGCTTGATTGACCGAGTCTGTGAGGTAGGGTAAGGTTTCTGGGGCATCAGAGGTTCTGGTAAAGGCAGAGCCGCGAAAGGGTGCAAGCGCCTCCATCGTCACTACCCAGGGAGAAATCGTTGTGGCAAAGCTCTTACCTAAAAAGGGTCCAAGGGGTTGATACTCCCAGGCTTGAATATCTCGCGCTGACCAGTCATTCACCAGACAAAGTCCAAACAGATGGTCTTCGGCTTGAGTCAGGGCGATCGCTTCTCCTAAGACATTCCCCATCCCGACAAAGCATCCCACTTCCAGCTCGTAGTCCAACATTTGGGAGGGACCAAAGTTGGGAGCTTTATCCTCAGGGCGTTTCTGTTGACCAGAGGGGCGCTGAATCGGAGTACCGCTGGGTACAATGGACGAGGCTCGCCCGTGGTAAGCGATCGGCACATGTTGGTAGTTCGGTAATAGTGGATTGTCAGGACGAAACAGCTTGCCAACATTCGTAGCGTGAAAAATCGAGGCATAGAAATCTGTGTAGTCCCCAATCGTGGCAGGCAACTGCATCTGCACGTCTGTTCTGGGAATGAGGATTTGGCTAGCGGCTAATGGTTCCTGACCCGTCCGCAGTAATTGACTTAGATGATGGCGTAACGGGAATGAGGCTGTTTTCCCCATCGCCATCAGAGCATTTAAAGTTGGCGCTGCACAGGCGACTTGTAGAGACTCAGGCAGGGCTGCCAATAGCCCAAGGGTGCAACATGCAGCCAAATCTAAAATCTGATCGCCGATCGCCACCCCAATTCGCGGTGCATCACTGCTGCCCGATCTTTGAAATACCCCAAACGGTAAATTTTGAATGGGGAACTCCGTGTCGGCTGTGTTTGCTGACTCAACCCAGCTTCGTAGGTTTCGATCGTGAGTGGCATCAATAGCACAAATCATAGGAGTTCCAGATGATCAAGATCGGCAATCGGCTCCTGAATCGAACAGGAACCAAACGAGTGGAAGAACTGCTGCCGGGAGCGTTCAATTTCAGACAAGGTAAGGGAGTGTTTCCGCCAATGGATAGTCGTATCGGTGAACTGGAACGAGTGGTGCGATCGCTCCTCCAAAATTGCCACTGCTTCATCACCACTAATACTGCCTTGATAAGCCAAAGCTGCCAGCAACAGTACGTTTAAAAAACCATGCATGGTGGCGGGGGCACTGTCAGCTTGAGAGGTTAAGCAGTACTGACCTCGCAAAGGATGATGTAATCCCGCTGTAGCTTTCAAGGGAATCTGAGCTTCGGCTAGAGATAGTATTCGCTGAGCAAGCTGTTTGCCGTCAGGAAAGGCATCGTGGGTGAGTCCGCCTGTGCGCAGTTTTGCAGCAGTACCGGGCTGCTGCAAAATTTTCAGGTAAGGTGCCAAATCCACACCAAACGGAATTTCAAAGAAAGCGGTTACTTCTGTCGGTAAATGCTGGTAAACCTGCTGGATCTTGTCTGGTGGTAACGGTGCAACCTCCAAGGCGCGAATCAAAATTTGGCTAGTGGCATGGCTGAGCTGGTGAATCTGCTCAAGTTCGGCTACCCAGTTTGACGAAAGAATGACGCTCAGTGTCCAGGGCTGAGAGGAACTGCTCCGACTAGGCAAGCCTGGCAAAAGTTGAATTAGTTCAGGTAATCGTGAGGCTGGTACCACAAAGTGACCAAGCATCCAGTGATGGGGAGAAGACCAAGCGCGATCGTAGGTTGCTAGCGCTTCGGGTAGACTCAACTGGGCAGGAGGAAACAATCCAGCATAATCTACGACCGCCGAGAGCAGTTGTTTAAGGGAGAGTAACACGCGATGTATCTCCTCTTTTCAAACATCAGGCAGCAGGAAAGAGTAGTGAAGAGTGAGTGTTGCTACCAATGAGAATCTAATCATAGTCGAGTTTTTGCTTAACTCCATCTAGCGCTAGAGAGGTTAGGCGTTTTGGATAAAAAAGTTTGCAAATAATTTGTACAGTTTTGCAACAGAAATTCGACATTCTGATCAAATTTCTATTAACAATGTGATTAACTTTTTGTCGCACTGAACCAATTGAAAAACTTGCTTCTGTAGACGTATAAAACAGACAGGAATTATAGCTATTCTATTAGTGATAGATGTCAAGATAGCCTTAATAATTAGTTACTTCAACTGGGCGAACCTAGACAATAAATCTATAATTTACTTATGGACTCTCAGTTTAAGTTAAGCCACTCGCCTCAAAGAATGATAGAGAGTTTGCAAGCTTTCTAGTGTTTTGAACTCGGTGATTGACTTAACAATTTTTGAATCGAAATTTGTTGAGTATTTTTTGTTGAAATTAGTCGCGATCGCCTCGCGCAAGTTTTATGTGCAATGTCTGTAATCTGTTCTTTAACATTTGTCCTCAATCGCTACAAATAATCAATTCTTCCTAATAGAGGGAGGAATCACATGACTGATTTTTTTCCTGTCCTTGGCTTCGATCACCTTGAGTTTTATGTAGGCAATGCGTGGCAAGCCGCCAAGTTTTATGAAACATTATTTGGGTTTACCAATACCGCTCATTGCGGGTTAGAAACCGGTAGCCGTAAAGTTGCCTCTTATGTAATGGAGCAAGGCGATATTCGCTTTGTCTTCAGTACAGCAGTCGGTCCTGACCACCTGATGGCTCATAGCGTGCTGAAACATGGTGATCATGTGGCAGTGATTGCCCTGGCGGTACCCGATGCGATCGCCGCTTATAAGCACGTGACGGCACACGGGGCGGTCGGCGTTATTCCCCCTACCACTGCTGAGGATGAGCATGGCTTATTGCGTTACGCCGCTATCCGTGCCTATGGCGATGTGCTGATCAAGTTTGTCGATCGCACCGAGTATCACGGCATTTTTGCCCCAGAATTTCAGCCGCAACCCACCCGGCCTCATAACCACACAGCTGGACTACAAACCATTGATCATGTTGTTGGCAATGTTGAACTCGGTGCTATGGAGCGCTGGGTTAAATTCTTTGCGGACACGATGGGCTTTGAGCTACTGGTGCATTTCGACGACAAAGCGATCTCGACTGAATACTCCGCGCTGATGTCTAAAGTGGTGCAGGACGGCTCTGGCAAAATCAAACTACCGATCAATGAGCCTGCTCCAGGCAAGCGAAAATCCCAAATTGCAGAATACCTGGAATACCATCAAGGACCGGGAGTGCAGCACATTGCCTGCTCAACTGCCAATATCATTCAAACCGTCACTCAGTTGCGAGAGGCTGGTGTTGAATTTCTTCGGATTCCCACAACGTATTACGACAATTTAACCACCCGCGTGGGCGACATTAATGAACCGATCGACCAACTGGCAGATCTAGGAATTCTGGTCGATCGCGATCAGGAGGGGTATCTTCTGCAAATATTTACGCAACCCGTTGAAGACCGGCCCACCCTATTTTTTGAAATCATTGAACGGCACGGAGCGCAAAGCTTTGGCGAAGGCAATTTCAAATCACTGTTTGAGGCGATCGAGCGAGAACAGGCGTTGCGCGGCAATTTATGAGGGGCAGCAGTTGAGCAAATCGGTACAAAACCATGACGTACTATTACCGTCTCGGTACGATTCCTAAGAAGCGCCATACGCAATTCCGTCAACCGGATGGCTCGTTGTACCACGAAGAGCTGATGGGAATACATGGCTTTACGGGAATTCAATCGCTGCTCTATCATCTGCACCCACCTACTCAGGTAGATGCCGTGCGGCTAGTGCAAACGATCGCCCTGGAATTTGAGCAGCCTGGCGCTTTACAGCCTCGCCATTTACGCACTGCCCAAAGCATGAGTACAGGCGATGCAATTTCATCTCGCATTCCCCTGCTGGCAAATGCGGATGTCTGTATCTCGGTGGCGCAACCGACAGAACCCATGCCCTATTGGTATCGCTTTGCCCATGGGGATGAGGTGATGTTTGTCCATGACGGCAGCGGTGTGTTGGAGAGCCAATACGGCTTACTGCACTATCGTCCTGGGGATTACTTGGTGATTCCCACAGGTGTGTTTTGGCGTCTCCTACCCA
Source organism: Oculatella sp. FACHB-28 (assembly GCF_014696015.1). Classification (NCBI taxonomy): domain Bacteria; kingdom Bacillati; phylum Cyanobacteriota; class Cyanophyceae; order Oculatellales; family Oculatellaceae; genus Oculatella; species Oculatella sp. FACHB-28. The sequence goes on from NZ_JACJPJ010000092.1 coordinate 108,288, forward strand.
ATGTGGGTGTTCTCCAACGGCTGCTGGTGATTGAAGCCCAGGGACACGTTACCCCACCGACCCGCTACCTCAATCGTGAGGGACAGTTTTTAGAACACTCACCTTACGGGGAGCGGGATTTGCGACCACCCGAAGCATTAGTTCCTCGCGATGAGGTGGGTGAGTTTGAAGTCCGCGTGAAAGCGCGCGATCGCATCACAGCCTACACCTATCACCATCATCCAATGGACGTGGTGGGCTGGGATGGTCATCTCTATCCTTACGCCTTCAACATTGCTGACTTTGAACCGATTACTGGACGGGTTCACCAGCCGCCACCCGTTCATCAAACCTTTGAAGCACCGGGATTTGTGATCTGCTCGTTTGTGCCACGGCTTTTGGATTATCATCCGTTGGCAATTCCCGCTCCCTACAACCACTCGAATGTCGATTCAGATGAAGTGCTGTATTACGTGGAAGGGAACTTTCTATCCCGCAACGGCATAGAGCGATCGTCTCTCACGGTGCATCCCAGCGGATTACCTCATGGTCCCCATCCCGGAAAGTATGCAGCCTCAATTGGTCAGGAGCGAACGGACGAAGTGGCGGTGATGATCGATACGTTTCGCCCGTTGCAGTTCACCCGCCAGGCGATCGACCTCGAGGACTCGCAGTATGCCTACAGTTGGACAGTTGATCGAAGGAGCAGTTGATTTATGGTCGTTACCCCTAATGCTCATTCACTGACGATCTCTCCCAGAATCCAAACGCGGTTACAGAACGGAGAGCTAACCCGATCGCGGGTGAATGAGTTTCAAGACTTTCTCAATCAGGTCGATCGGGTCATTTTTCAGCACCGCATCCTCACCGACAATGCCTACACGCGCTGGTTCCAAGCAGGCAACGCGACCGATGAGGAATTGCGGTATTTCATCCAGCAGTTTTCTGTCTTTTCCAATCAATTTTTAGTTGCGGCTCTGTTGAAGGTGATTAACTCGCCCACCCTGCAACAGTCTCGCGCCAGTCGAGAGATTTTGCTGAATGAATTGGGCGTAATTTATCGCAAGTTGAGCGGTACAGCGAATACCCAGACAACTCAAACAGACGAGGAAAAAGATCGAGGAGGCGACCCGGAATTTGTCAGCACCGAAGGAACGGTGGATGGCGGCATCTGTCGCTTCCGGGCGGCTCATTTTGAGTGGCTGACTGCCGTAGCCGAGGGGCTGGGGCTGCACTATGAGGACATTGGTCAACGGAAGCACGGGAGCGCCACTACACTGTACTTCTGTGATGAACTGCAACGCCTTTACGGCAGCGACGATGCCAATATTGCCGAGGGTGCCAGTTTTGCTGTGGAAAATTGGGCGGCAGCAGGCTTCTGGCAAGAGTTAGAAGATGGCTTGATGCAGATTAAACAACTGCGTCATCCCCAACTGCGACTAGCATTCTTCACCTGGCATAACCGTGTAGAAGCCCAACATGCCGGACACACCCTGGAAGAACTGGAAGCGGTCTATTTCCAACCAGGATTTGCTCGAACCAAGTTTATCCAGGGCGGTCAGGAGATCTTGGATGCGATTGCCGTCTTTTGGGATGGGCTAGAGCGCGATCGGCTAAACGCCATTTACGCCTGATTTTGAACTGTCAGTGCAATGAAATCATTGAGCCAGGAGGCTGAAAGAATGCTTTTGTCATTGAAGAACCAGAATGTTAACTCTTTTACCAGTTATGCATTAGAAGCGCTGACTACTGTTGACATAGATAAACTGAAGCCATTCTTTGATGATCTTCCTGTTGATCCTTATCTGAAAGGCAGTTATCGTTTCCGGCGTTTATCTCACTTTAGAGTTGAAGCCGATCGTCTGGTTCATTTACCGCATAGACTCTTTTTTCAGACAAAAGATTACAATTCCTTGCTGGGTAATGTTGTCAGAGAGTATCCAGAGTTAGTGGATGCCCTGATTGAGCTGGAGGATTTTCAAAAAACGGTTTTAGAGTTCTTTGAATTCTGCAAACTTTGCTCAACAGCCAACGAGATTGGCGTTCACCAGATTCGCATTACCAGTTCCAGCCAGCACATGGGAAGTCCAGCTCCTGAAGGAGTTCACCGGGATGGGGTCGATCTGGTGGGAATTTTCTGCGTCCAACGGAGAGGTGTTGAAGGTGGAGAAACTCATCTTTATCGATCCAGGCAGGAGCAGCCAATTTTTGACAAAATTCTCAATCCGGATGAACTGCTGGTATTCAGCGATCGACAATTTTTCCATTTCACTTCTGAAATCAAAACCAGCTCCATTAAACAGGGCATTCGGGATGTCTTTGTTTTCACCTGCCCTGGATTAATGCCTGGAAAAAACTAATGGTTGGCAGCACGAGGCAATTCTATATTAGGAGATCGTTATGACTTCTCTCGATCTGGACTGGATTCGTGAGCAATTTCCGGCACTTCAGCAGGAACTCAACGGTCAACCCATTGTTTTCTTTGATGGTCCCGGTGGGACTCAGGTGCCACGAACGTCGATCGCAGCAATGGGCGACTACCTGTTGCATTCCAACGCCAATGCCCACGGAGCCTTTCTGACCAGTGCCCAGACCGATGGTCTGATTGCCTCTGCCCGTTCGGCTGTCGCAAGTCTGCTGGGTTGCGATGCAGACGAAGTCGTGTTTGGGGCGAACATGACAACCCTGACCTTTGCCATCAGTCGGGCGATCGGACGAGAGCTGCAACCGGGAGATGAAATCATTGTTACCCGCCTGGATCATGATGCCAATGTCACACCCTGGTCTACCTTGGCAGCAGAGGGCGTAGTCCTTCGTGTGGTCGATATTAATTCCCAGGATTGTACGCTGGACATGGATAGTCTGGAACAAATGGTGAATGAGCGGACACGGGTGGTGGCGATCGGCTATGCCTCTAATGCCGTCGGCACTATCAATGATATAGCTACCGTGGTGCGCGTTGCCCATGCGGTGGGAGCTTTAGTTTTTGTTGATGCGGTTCACTATGTGCCCCACGGACCGATCGATGTGCAGACATTGGATTGTGATTTTCTCACTTGTTCTGCCTATAAGTTTTTTGGTCCTCACATTGGCATTCTATACGGCAAACGGAGACATCTGGCGCGGCTTCTTCCTTATAAGGTGCGACCCACCCCCGACGATGTTCCTGGTCGCTGGGAGACAGGCACCCAGAACCATGAAGGCATGGCAGGGCTGATTGCAACATTGCATTATCTGACCGAACTCGGTCATCGGATTTCACCCCAGTTGGGGAATCGGGCTGCCCTGATACAAGCGATGGAAGCAATCCAGCACTATGAACGGAAGTTAGCCCGACTGTTGATTCCGGGATTGTTACAAATTCCAGATCTGACCATTTACGGCATTACGGAACCGAGTCGCTTTAGCTGGCGCACTCCCACCGTTGCCCTGCGTTTGAAGGGGCAGACTCCCTACGCGGTTGCAAAAGAATTGGGCGATCGGGGAATTTTTGTCTGGCATGGCAACTTCTATGCGTTAGGACTGACGCAACGGCTAGAGCTTGAAGCAAGCGGTGGCTTTGTGCGTATTGGACTCGTCCACTACAACACCGAGGCTGAAGTGAATCGTTTGCTGAAAGCTCTGAATGAGATTACTACGTCACACTTTCACCTTAACAGGGGGTAGCGATGGCAAAGCAACTTTCTCTGGAGCAGATCATCGCCTGCGATGTGACAGCAGAGACCGCTACTGAAATCCTGCCCCACATTAACCAATCCCTCGCAACGCTACCTGCGATCGCCTGCTGGCAGGATCTGACTCAGCATTTGCTAACACCCAAACACCCGTTTTCCCTACACGAATTGTTGTACAAAACAGCTTTCTGTGATTGGGATGTAACCCAGGGAATGCCCCCGGCTTGGTTTCCGACGCAAATGCAAGCTCAGTCTACCAACATTGTTGCCTTGATGCAGGCATTACAACTGAAGACTTACTCGCAACTGCACACCTGGTCTATTGAGAACCGGGCTAAATTCTGGGACCGGATGGTGCAACGGCTCGGCATTCGCCTACAGCAGCCCTACAGCCAGATTGTCGATTTATCTCAGGGTGTGGAATCTCCGCAATGGTTGGTTGATGCTCGCCTCAATATTGTCGAAAGCTGTTTTCAAGCCTCTGCCACTGCACCAGCGATTATCTTTAGCTCAGAACGGCAATCCCGCAGTGAGTCACTGAGGATGTGGACTTATCAGGAGTTACACTGCCTTGCCAACCGTGTTGCTCATGGTTTGGTGGATTTGGGAGTGCAACCGGGGGAGGCGATTGCCATTGATCTGCCGATGACGCCTGAGTCCGTGGCAATTTACCTGGGCATTGTCCAAGCAGGTTGTATCGTCGTGTCGATCGCCGATAGCTTTGCACCAGCAGAAATCGCCGCACGGCTGCGAATCGCCCACACCAGGGCAATTTTTACCCAAGATGTGATGTACTGGGGGGGCAAGTGCTTGCCGCTTTACCACAAAGTGATAGCAGCCAACGCGCCCCTGGCGATCGTGCTTTCTGAATGTGCTGATCCTGTAGTGGTCCGCCCAGGAGATTTGACCTGGCGCAATTTTCTCAGCGAGAACGACACCTTTAACGCGGTGCCAAGATTGGCTATGGACCCCACCAATATTTTGTTCTCCTCGGGTACAACTGGCGACCCGAAAGCGATTCCCTGGACGCAAATCACCCCAATTAAGTGTGCTGCGGATGGTCATTTGCATCACGACCTGTATCCAGGAGATGTGGTGGCTTGGTCAACCAGTTTAGGCTGGATGATGGGACCGTGGCTGATCTACGCCAGCTTGATTAACCGAGCGACGATCGCGCTGTACGATGGTGCACCCACCACTCGCGGCTACGGCGAATTTATTCAAGCAGCGCGGGTGACGATGCTGGGAGTTGTCCCCAGTTTGGTCAATGTCTGGAGAACGACTCACTGCATGGAGGGACTAGACTGGAGCGCCATCAAAGCGTTTAGCTCGACTGGAGAATGTGCAAATCCACAGGACATGCTGTATTTAATGTCGCTGGCTGGCTATCGTCCCATTGTCGAGTACTGCGGCGGCACTGAAATTGGCGGTGGTTACATCACTGGGACGCTGGTTCAACCCTGTGCGCCAGCAACCTTTACCACTCCCGCCTTGGGTCTGGGTGTAGTGCTGCTCGATGAAAACGGTCAACCTACTGACAAAGGAGAAGCGTTTATTGTGCCCCCTGCGATAGGACTTTCCACAACCCTGCTCAACCAAGACCACCATCACGTATATTTTGCTGACACTCCCCGGTGGAAGGGATTGCCGAACGACCCATCCAGGGGCAATTTACCAGCTGCTGCTGCTGCATCCATAACTCCCCTGCGGCGACACGGTGATTATCTAGAACGCTTTGAAAACGGCTACTACCGCGTCTGTGGTCGAGTAGATGACACAATGAACTTAAGCGGCATTAAGGTCAGTTCGGCTGAGATTGAACGGGTGCTCAATCAGCTAGAGGAGATTCAGGAAACGGCAGCGATCGCGGTCTCGCCTCCGGCAGGGGGACCAAGCCAACTGGTTATCTATGCCGTTGTACGACTAGGGACTGAGCTAACGTCAGCAGCCTTACAGACGCAGTGCCAGCAGGCGATCGCCCAGCAGCTTAATCCGTTGTTTAAAGTGCGCGATCTCGTCATCGTGGAGTCCTTACCTCGCACCGCCTCCCAGAAAGTCCTGCGTCGGGTGTTGCGGGAGCGTTATAACACGATCGCCGTCTTTTGGGATGGGCTAGAGCGCGATCGGCAGCACTAAGTGAGAACATCACTGGACGCACCAGCTACTGCAACCCAGTCATCCATTTCCGCTACATCAGTTGCTGTATGAAACCACCTTCGCGACTGGCAAGCTGGGCGGTTGTGTCGCAAAAACTGTCAAGGGCGTTCATACTAGTCGCGGTGGTATGTAGCTAATCGTAAATACTCTGGATCTGCCTTCACCAATTGCCACTTTTCATAGAAAATCTTGGCAGATTCAGCTTTGATTGGATCTTCTTCACGGGGTAGAACCGTTTTGGAACCTGCTGCATACTTGCGTCCTGACTTGTGGTTGGCATAGCGACGCGCTCTGGTATACCCCATCTGCAAAAACTTTCGTGCCATGTCCATACCAACGAAATCGCCCTCCGCCTTGTATTGGAGAAATAGGCTGTAGATTTTGTCAGCAGATTGACGGGCAATATCTGGGGTTTTGAATCTCCAGTAGGGCAAAATCTCGCTCTTGTAGGGTTCAACTAGCAAAACGCCCTGTTCGCCTCGACCGATCCGGTACAGTTCTGGATGCTGGCGAAAGTCGATCGCCTTGAAATCGAGCGAGTAATCAAATTCCTTCATCTACAGAAGTTCACTAACCCAAAACAACTAATCTTGATCCAGTTTCCTTATTTTGACCAAATTCATTGCTGATGAAATCGCCCTACTGATATAGTTACCGCCAGTCTAGTTAGAACATCGACTCGCGTTTGCTAAACATACCCGTATTTAGGTCTTGGACTTAAGCTATCACCCAAAAAACAGCGTTTCTCCTGAGAGAAAGTTAGTAGAGTTTTGAATCCAGCATGATTGGCTACCTTTCTCATCACTGTTTAAATCAATGCTTAGTTTCCACCAAACACCCTGCTGCTTCACAACAGCATCAGCTCAATGCAAATCCCCTCTCAAAGCGACAGCAAAACACGCTGCAGATAGCGCTGTGGGCAGAGGAAAAACTGGATGAACAGGTTGCACCTCAAATAAAACGACTGTTGTTGCGCGCTTTTGCTGTTTATAGACGACGCGATCGCCTATCCGCAGATACTTTAGCTCGGTATCGTCACGACCTCAAACAACAGTTTAAAGAGTGCCTCACTCAAAGGGAACATCAGTATTTGAGGCGATCGCCACTCTGCTTTACCAGATTTCCTTACTATCTTTTCCTGGTGTTAGACAACCCCTCCAACACTCCACTCGTTTCTCAGCAAAACCAGAATCAACTATTGATATCAGGCAGAAAAGGAAAATTTGCCGTTTGGTGTACTCACTATCACAGAAAGCTGCTTGCTCTGGTGAAAGTTTGGCTAGCAAATGGCACCAATCATGCCAAAACAGTGACCTTGAAGCATAGACTAGGCAGTATTAGCCTGATTCCAATCAAAGTCGGTAAGAGAGGGGTCAAAGTCCGAAACGTTTGGATTCACTATCATGACCTCTATCACCTTGAAGTCGCTCAGCTCGATAGAATTCAGATGGGAAACCATTGGGTGAGCGGTGTTAACGGCATCAATGGGCGGGTCTTTCATGACGCTCCAATTGTGGAGGAATACGACAGCTTTTTGGATGAAGCCCGAATTGCTATCCACGAAAGCCTCACTCGTCCTTCCGCTTTTAGCCAACTCAAACTGCTTTGCTGGATAGGGTTGCTACTTATACAGGGGATTAATCCTTTGGCAGTCATCATCCGTCATATTAAAAGCCTGAAAAAGAAGCAGGCAGAGCTTTGGCTATAGCTTCTACCTAACTGCAGGGGCTGTAGTTAAACTCAGTGGAGCAGTCACCCACTCCATTAGGGATACTCTGCTAAGGTGCCAGAGTATTGAAAAACCGGCGATCGCCCCACCTATCTACCCAACTGCTCGACTCTCTCAATCTTTTGCCGTAGCACCTCAATCTCCCGCTTCAGACGCTTCAGTTCCTTGGGAGCGGCGATCGCCTCCTTATACTGCTCAACCTCAGCAGCCTTCAAGTACGAACGAGGCATTTGCTGATGTAGTGTTTACGAGATTCAAACTCAATGGCTTGCGGCTTTTAGTCTTCCTTTGATGGATAGAAGCAGGCCGTCAATACCTCTGCCACGCAGCACAGGAACAATAATCGAGACGAGATCAGGATGAGCGGACACTGCTGTGCGTTGCATAATTGCGGGATGAATTAATCCGGTATGGGTACAATTCCATTTTTCAGGTAATGCAATAGAGACCAATCCAGAATTATGCTGCGACGTTACCAAATCGGAAACTAGACGCAACAATACCGCCAAAGTTATTTTCATCATGATAAACACAAACACTTGGCTCGTTTTGGGCTGCGCCAACTGCGACCATCAACGGTAGTAAATGGTCTTCCTGTGGGTGAGCTAATCGTGCAGCAGGGGCGTTAGTCCAATGGATAAGTTTATCAACTCGCTGTGTTGGCTCAGATTGCACCAGCGTCTGCTGAAGCCAATCATCAAATTGCTGGGATGCTTCTGCACCATTTGGCCCAAAATTCCTGAGATTGTGATAGCTCAATCCGCTACCAATAATGAGTACACCTTCCTTTCGCAATGGAGCCAATGCTTGTCCTACTTCCAAATGAAGTTCCGGGTCATAGCTTCGCTTGAGCGAAAGCTGAACGACAGGAATCTGTGCTTGCGGATACATGGGGTACATCACCGTAAAAGTACCGTGGTCAAAGCCGCGCTTCGGGTCAAGATGGACTGAATATCCAGCATCCTGAATCAGCGATTGGACGCGAATAGCCAATTCTGGTGAACCTAGGGCACTATACTTCACTTCGTATGTATGCGCGGGGAATCCTGAATAATCGTAAATCATTGGAGGATTTGGACTCGCCGAAACAGTAAAGTCTTCTTCTTCCCAATGTCCCGAAATCATTAGCACTGCTTTGGGTGTCGCTCCTAACTGGCGAGGGATATCCTGTAACGAAGTTTCGAGCAGATCGAACTTTTGACCCAATTGGTCTTTCATGTAGGGCCAGGGCCCGCCACCATGAGAAACAAAGTAGGTCGGAAATTTAGGCATCATCATATCTAAATTCTGTTTGATGGTTATGACTCCGTAGCCGATATAACTCACTATATTCGTATACTATTAGTTCATCAATAGGCAGAATATTGATCCATCATTTCTTATTAGTTGATGATGCTTGGGCAGAATGGATACATTAGTGAGCATGCGCGTGTTTCGCAGAGTTGTAGAACTGAAAAGCTTTGTTGCTGCCGCCGATCGCATGGAAATGTCTCCCGCAATGGCTAGCAAACACGTTATGCACCTAGAGCAGCACTTAGGCGGTCGCTTGCTCAATCGCACCAGTCGGCATTTAAGTTTGACTGAAATCGGGAAAGTCTATTTTGAACAATGTTGCGAGATGTTGGATAGCCTGGATGAAGTAGAAGCAACAGTCAGCCGAGCAACAATTGTACCGAGTGGGGTGCTAAAAATTAGTGCCCCAGTCTGGTTTGCCAATCGCACATTTACGAAGATACTTGCTAATTACCAGGCACAGTTTGCCGCAGTCTCTTTAGACATTGACTTAAGTGGGCGCATGGTTAACGTAGTAGAGGAAGGGTTTGATTTGGTATTGAGAGTGACTCAATCTCCTCCTAGTAACCTGATTGCACATCCAATTACATCTATTCCGTTTTACCTGGTAGGCTCTCCGTCATACCTTCGCAAGGCTGGATACCCTTTAAAACCGAAAGATTTATCGCAGCACGCTATGATCACTTATTCATATTTGTCACTTTCAGAAGGTGAACTACCCCTTGAAGGATTAACGGGGAAAGAGAGCGTTAAGATTGATTCGTCGGTGCTGCGGACTAACAATGAAAATCTGATGCACAACGCTGTAATGGATGGAATGGGTCTGGCATTCTTACCAACTTGGCTGATTGAAGACGATATTGCTGCCGGACATCTAGAGAGGGTGATGCTGGATTATCGTTTGCCAGCTAGCATGCTTTATGCCATGTATACTAGCCGCAAATATCTTTCATCGAAAGTGCGAACCTTTGTTGATTTTATTGCTGAATGTAGCGAGCTAAAAAACTAACTTTTGGAAAGAGCAGCACAGGTCACGCGTGGTTGAGTGACGTGGTTAGCATCCAATACTATGTGAAAGAAGCGTGCTGCTGCTTTGCCTAACCAGTTTTTGCGATACAACCTAAGCGGCGGCGCTGCCGCTTATGCGAAACTTACGGAACAATTGCAGTAACGCGGATTTCAATCCGCATTGTTGGAAGCCCAAGCGCCGCGACTCCTACCTGTGTCCAAATTGGGGCGTGGTTAGGCATGTAATGACGAAATAGCTTGACCATCACATCGTTAACCTCTGGGGGAAACCCGCCAACATGGTAAGAATTGACGTGGACAACATGCTTCCAACCCGCACCAGCAGTCGCCAAAGTTCGCTCTACGTTCCGAAACGCTTGGGCAATCTCGTCTCCGAGTGATTCGGGAATTTGCAGATCGCCATCCCAACCACCTTGACCTGATGTCTCCACTCGATTGCCAATTTTTACCGCTTGCGAGAAATGCAATTCATTCAGCATGTATTCCCCATAACCGGGGGTGACAAAAAACTCGGGCTTATTCATGGTTTCATCCTTGACTTCAGTTTTGATGACGAAAGCCCTTAATTCAACAATCTCACCGTCGCGAAAGCGCCAGACATCGCAGTACGAGTAATGAGCCGCCTTCCCGTCTTCATCCTTCATTGTGATGTCGCCGAGTGCCGTGACGAAATCACCTTCAGCGATTAAGTCAGCCACCATAAACTTGGGAGGCTCTACGTATGTCGTTGCCATCCATTGGCGAACGGCTTCTTTTCCGTTGAGGGTCTTATCGCCTACAAACGTCCATTTCGTGTCGTCAGCGCAGAATGACAAGAATCCTTCATAGTTGCCTGCAGCGATCGCCGCATTTGCCTCTTCTAAGATTGCTTTATTTTTGGCTGACATTTGAATTTCTCCTCTGTTCAAGTGGATGCTTTAACGGAGTGTTCTTTCTACCAACGCATCATTCTCCTCAGCAAAGCCGATGAACGACTGGAGACATTGCAGGGTTTCCCTAACCGACATTAATGTTAGGCGTTGAGTTCTCCTGGGAATGTTGCTTCTCGTTTGATTTAACTTAAGCGTAGTGAATTCCTATGCTCGGTTTCTTTCAGATTCTTAGGGTGTTTTGTCAAATTCTTGCGTGATAACCTTTAGGACACAGCGCTGATCAGTTCCTCGCTTTTCGCCCAAAGCTGCTTAGCTTTGTTAGTGTCGAGCGCATACGACCTGACGCCGTCGGCAAACGGGTTGGGCGTGTCATCAATCGGTGCGATCGCGCAATCTTCGAGATAGTGTCCACCGATCTCGTCTTTATTCGCCACGACTGCTGCCCAGACCGACGTGGCGGCTGCCTGCGGGATTTCTTTCAACCCTTTCGGCGGCAGACCCGCTTCGGCGCGCGCTGCGTCAACGGTCTGTAAAAGTCCCTGCAAATCCTCCGGCGAGAAATGGCGGGGTAGGTCCGTCAGACTGTTTCCGGGCATCACCGAAGCAGCCCGAATGCCGCGATCGCGATGCCGCCTGTCAAACTCCACAGCGAACAGTGAATTGGCGGTTTTCGATCGGCTATAGGCAACCCATGGATCGTACGCCTGCTGCTCAAAATTCGGATCGTCCAAGTCGATATCGGCACCGCGATGCGCGAGCGACGACAAGACTACCAGCCGTCCATGCTCGGCGAGCAGCGGCTCGATCTCATTGATCAGGGCGAAATGACCAAGATGGTTCGTCCCAAACTGGACTTCAAAGCCGTCGATCGTTCGACCGAACGGAGTTGCCATAACGCCAGCGTTAGCGATGATGACATCGAATGGCTGTCCGTCAGCCAACAGTTTATCCGCGCAGTCACGAACGCTTTGCAAGGATGCCAGATCGAGTTCGATCAATTCCAGGCTGCCACCTCCTTGCGACGCGGCATCACGAACCGATGCAGTGGCTGGCTCAGCTTTAGCGAGGTCCCTGACCGCGCCGACGACGCTAGCGCCGTGAGAAACCAATGAGCGGGCGGTTTCAAGCCCAATGCCCGACGATGCACCCGTAATGAGAAATCGCTTTCCCTTGAGATCAATGCCCGTAAGCACCTCGTCGGCGGTCGATTTTGCACCAAATTTTTCAGCCATTTCTTTTCCTTTCGTTAATTGTGAGTGTAAAAGTCTTGATCTTCTTCGGCTTGATCTTCGACGCTCAGATTTGGAATCCGCCGGACACATCCACTACACCGCCGCTGATGTAGTCAGCGTCTGGACCTGCAAGGAAGCAAACGGTCGCTGCCACCTCCTCCAAGGTTGCGATCCGGCGGATTGCGTGAAGATCCATGATCGCTTCCGGCAATTTGTCAGCTACAGCCGCCGCCATGTCCGTTGGCATGATGCCTGGCTGCACGACGTTTACGGTGATGTTGCGCGGGCCAAGATCACGCTGGACACCTTTCGCATACCCTATGATTGCCGCCTTGGTGCCCGCATAGTCCGCCACGCCCGGGAATGGGACACGGCTGCCAAGCCCAGAACCGATGAAAATGATCCGCCCACCGTCCGCGAGTTTTCGTGCTGCGGCCCGCGTTGTTGCCACAACACCGAGTACATTGATGTGCCACTGACGGTCGTATTCATCGGCATTGAGTTCAGGATCATCGACCCTCTTGCCTTGAACCGCGATGCCCGCATTGTTCACGAGGATGTCGAGCCTGCCGAAGTGTGAGACGACGGTGTCGATCAACGATTTAGCGGACGACAGGTTGGACTGGTCGCTTTTGATCGCGATGGCGCGCACGCCTGTCTTTTTCAACTCCTGAACAACCGCCTCCGCTTTTTCTGCTGACACGACATAGCTGATCGCAACGTCAGCACCCTGAGCAGCCAGCGTCGAGGCGATCGCCGCTCCTAGACCGCGAGAACCACCCGTTACCAGTGCAACTTTGCCTGCAAGGGTTGTCGTCATGATGTACTCCGTTGGATGTATTACTGCCAAATCAGTATTTATTTACCGATTGGTACAGATTAGTATGAGCCTTCTCAGACTGTCAAGGAAGTTTTATACTGAGCGGTATGGAAGCTAAAAAATCCCATGGTGTGCAGGGTCGTCCTCGCGCTTTTAATGTCGACATCGCTTTAGAGCAGGCTTTGCTTCTGTTCTGGCGCAAGGGCTATTTGGGTACATCGCTCACCGATCTGACTGAGGCGATGGGCATTAACCGTCCGAGCCTTTACGCCGCCTTTGGCAACAAGGAGACTTTATTCCGCAAGGCACTCGATCGCTATCGCGGTCAGCGCGCTGCGTACGTGCGGGATGCCCTTGAGGAACCTACTGCCCGGAGAGTGATCGAGCGGATAATGCAGGGCGTTGTGGATTTAGTGACCAATCCAAACAATCCGTCCAGTTGTCTGGTTGCACAGAGTCTGCTCACCTTTGCAGATCCAGATGATCCGCTCCATCAGGAATTGGTAGAACGCCGAGCGGCAGACGAGCTTGCTATCCGCGATCGCTTCGAGCGGGCGGCATCTGAGGGGGACTTGCCGCCTGATGCTGACCCTGCTGACCTTGCCCGCTTTGTACTCACGGTCAACTCTGGACTGTCTGTGCAAGCAGCAGGTGGGGCCAGTCGCACGGAACTCCTACAAGTTGTTCAGACGGCGTTGCAAGCTTGTCCAATATTAGATTAGGTAGATAGGTTTTATTATTTGTTTAAGTTAAGGAATTGCTGTTCGCAAAGAGTATGCAGAGGTCATTGGTACCAATGGGATGGAGTTGTTAGAGCGGGTATGGGAAGATGCTACTACACCTGTGAGGTTGACCTATCTTCCATGTCAAGTTCGCATAAATCAGCCTTTGTTCTAAATCTTATGCAAGGTTTTAACTTCCCTACATCTGAGAGCAACGCTTAACTAGAACATTCCATCTCCAATCCGACGCTACTAGCTAAGCCAAATGCCCATTAGCAATTCCTCAAGGGAGGAAGATACTTGTCAATCGTTGGCTTGAAGAAGCACCAAGCAGGTTAGCTAGTTTGTAATCACTCTGTTAGTTCTAGCTAACAAGTCATCCTGAAGCTCCTCCGATTCACGAGGAAGGATTTTTCAGCGGACACCTGGTTAAAGAAATCTAACAAGCTGATGAGTTTTAAGATTCCCCTGCGTATTTTGGAGATGGCTGAGAGGAACTTGATCACCAGCGATGAAAAAAGACCTTAATTATTACGCTAGAAAGTTCGCAAAGCTCAAGGTTAACCGAAATAATGGGGTGAACGCTCCGCACAAACCGATCCTATTACTCGCGGTTATAGAACTGATTGAACAGAGGAAGATTCAGACCAATCAGATTTACCTTTCTCCCGAGCTAATCGCTACCTTCTTGAAATACTGGTCTAATTTAGTCACAACTCATCATCAGTCCAATATTGCGCTCCCCTTCTTTCATTTGACGGGTGATAAATTTTGGCACTTGGCTCCCAATATGAGTTATGAGGGCAACCTTGCTTCCATCAAACCAAGCTTGTCGGCTCTACGAAACGCGGTGAGATATGCCTATACCGACCCTGAACTATTTGAGCTGTTGCAATCTCCTGCTGCCCGATTTCAACTCACGACCATCTTGATTCAAACATGGTTTCCGCACCAGGAGATTCAGCTTCAGAAACTCTATGAGGTGGATGAGTTTGAGAACGTTCAGCGTAAGCTCTCTGAACAAGGGGGAGCCGTTTATAAGATAGAAGATTTAAAGGATGAAGAAAAAATATTTATCAGAAATGCAGCATTTAGAAGAGTGGTGGTCTCTCTCTACAAACAGCGCTGCGTTTTCTGCAAGCTGAAAGTGATTAGTCAGGATAATCAGAATGTTGTAGACGGCGCACACATCAAGCCGTTTTCTGAATTTCGGGACGATCGCTTTGATAACGGTATTTCTCTCTGCAAAAACCACCACTGGGCGTTTGACCACGGTTGGTTTGGCATTGATGACAGCTACCGGATTGTTGTACCTGGCGATCGATTCTATGAAGAAACTCCAAAGGATACAAAGTCAATCCGAGAGTTTCATGGAGAACAAATCTTAATGCCAACTCAACTTGAGTATCAACCAAGAATCGATGCCCTGACCTGGCATCGTAACTATTGGAAGATTGCCTCGTGATCTGCCGTTGTATTTGGTGAAAGGGCGATCGCGTAGCTATATCCCTGCAATTGCTAACAGTACTTCCGTTAAGCAAAAACCTTGCAGCCAAATTTTCCAGTAAGTTTGGTATATCTCTATACATCATTCTATCCAACAACTATTCATCACCCTATTTAGAACAGCTCATGTATTTCTCCAAACTGCTCTCTCTGGCGCTCACCCTACCCCTAACGATCGCCCTACCGACATTCCACATCGATCACGCTGCTATTTCGGGGTCTTCTCAAGCACTTGCTCAAGCTTTTCCAGATCTCAGCAATCCCACTGTACAGCTTTATTTACAGGCTGATGGCTTAGTATCGTCCGGTTTTCCGGAAGAAGGCATTGCTTTGTTTGAACGTTTGTTGCAGCAATTGCGGGATAGGGGCGATCGCGTCGCAGAAGCAGATTTGCTGAAAAGCATTGCATCCAGCTTTGAAACAGAAGGAGATCTGGAACGTGCTTTAACCTACTACCAACAAGCATTAGACATTTATGAAGGAAGTATTATTTCTCCTGCTGATCGCACAACTCAACTGTTTGAAGCCAGTGAGGTGCTTAACCAGATGGCTTCAATTTATATGCGGCTTGAAAACCCTGAACAGGCGTTTGCGGCATATCAACAGGCGAGCGAGATCAACCATCGAGCCAACCTGCCCTGGGAGGAAGCATCAACACTGGGGCATCTGGGAACGGCTTACCAAATTGCCGGACAAACGGAACAAGCCCTCGCTGCCTATCAGCAGGCGATCGCAATCTACACGGAGGTAGGGAGCAGTCCTTACGATGCACCTAGAATCTTCAATCAAATAGGCATGATCTATCAGGCACAGGGACAGTTTGACCAAGCTCTAGCCGCCTATCAACAAGGATTAGCCGCCGTTGCAGAACAATCAGACGACTTTCAAACCGTTGATCGCGTCCTCACCCTCGATAACATCAGCACGCTGTATCAAGCACAGGAACGAGCAGATTTAGCAGCAGACTATGCTCAACAAGCAGAAACAACGCTCACTCAAGCATCGACTGATGAGTTCATAGGGGAGAACCTATCTCGAAAAGCCGATTTCCTGAAAGAAGTGGGCGATTTTTACCTCACAATCGGACAACTTGAACGAGCCAGGAGCTATTTTGATCGAGCCGTGGCGATCGCAGGTCAACACCCTGGTGGAGGGCTGGAATATCTGCTGCCTACAATCATATTTGCTTACACCCAACAAGGGCAGATAGCACCTGCCATCCCCTATCAGGAACGCTATACAGAACTGGTTCAAGACCAAACCTTTTCACCAGAACGGGCAACATCACTCGCGAGTCTGGGGAACCTGTATCAAATGATTGGACAACTCGGGCAGGCTTTGACAACATACCAACAAGCATTAACAGCCTTTCAAGAACTCGAGCAGGAACTCGGAGGACAGACAGGTGAGATTGTCCAAACTATACTTGACCTGGGTTCAGTTTATGAAAAACAAGGACAGGCAGAACAGGCATTAGCCACCTACCAACAGGCACTGAGTTTATACGAAACCGACGACTTCTCACCAGGAAAAATTCATCTATTAACTCAGTTGGCTCAGTTTTATGACATGCAAGGGCAACCCGATCGTGCTCAACAGTATTCTCAGCAAGCACAAACGCTTCGCAATCAGATGTTGGAGCAGTTCAACCAGATGAACGAAACGCAAGGGCAACCCGATCGCACTCCATAAAATGAATGTACATTCGCACATTAAATGTCGCAATCTATGAAGCATTGTCGCCCAGGCGAATTGGGTCCACGGGTTTGGATAGCAAGGGTTCTATGGCTATTTTGTCCGAACGACAACATTTGAGTAAATCCGCGCGTTACATTCAGAAATGCGGCGTTTAGAAAAGTGGTTGTCTCTCTATGAACAGCGCTGTATCTTCTGTAAGCTGAAAATGATTAGTCAGGAGAATCAGAATGTTGTAGACGGTGCTACACATCAAGCCATTTTCTGAATTTCGGGACGATCGCTTTGATAATGGCACTTCTCCCTGCAAAAAACATCACTGGGCATTTGACCACGGTTGGTTTGGTATCGATGATAGATTGTGACTTTACCTGAATTTTGGACAAGAACATACCCAAATTTTGGACAACTGTGGGGCTAAATCCCTTATTCTTTCGTTAACCCTCAAGACCAGTTTTTTGCCTTTTTACCACCAAATTTTGGACAAACATCAGTTTCCGAACCCAACGACTGGACAAAAGTTCTCAACAATTTGTCATGAGATTTTTGGCTCATTTTTAAGAAGGTGTGCTAGTAACTTTCATCAGGGGTAGTGGCCCTAGTACAACTAGCTCAATAACCTAAGAAGTGTGCTTCTCCTTCCCCAGAAAATGCTGGAGAGCTTGCTCGTAGATAGAGCTTTGAAAAGCTTTTTGCAATACAACGGTGCTAGCTAATGACCCGATTGCGTTAATATGCCCAAATTGCAAAGAAAACAGCAGCACAGGTTGTCCAAATTAACCACTCTAAATGCAGGGCGAGGTGGTCGTCAAAGAGAGCTGATGAACAATCGTTTGGGAATGTTGATGGCACGGGTCGAGGGAGAATCGATTAGTGAGTAGACACGACGGAACAGGGATGAGAGTTAGCAGCGATTGCGCTCCAAATCAAACACGGCTTTTTCCCAACACCATTGCTCTAACTTGTCTGGGTTCCTAGCTCTGATTGACCCGACCAGGCGAATGGCACCAGCGCGATCGCCATTCAGCAATCGATACATTTTGGACTCCACACTTGCACTTACAAATTGGGAAGTTGAAAGGGCTAAAGGAGTTGGAGTGGTTAGAGGAGACGAAGTGGTTGAAGAAGTTGAAGGAGCTGAAACAGGGGAAACTACAGTTGAAGCTATTTTCTGAGGGGTTGAATTCTTAATAAAAATAACCTGAGAGCCAACGTTAAGAAACCGAGATCTATTTTTATTAATTGGTTTTCTGATAGGTGGAACCGTACGAGGCAAGGTCTTGTACTGTGGCTTAAAAAGTTCTGCAACAAGGAAGTAGAACATCACACAGGCGAGAAGAATTACAATCCCTCCCACCCACAAGATTATTGAGTCAATCATAGGTATCTTTGAGTTGGTTGTAGTTGCTTGCAGAAGCTCCCTCGGTTTACGGATGCTGGGGAAGTTTTGTCTTTAAAGATGCCCATTGAAGCGCAAATAAAAACGCCTCAGCACTGCTGATACGGAATCCGGATCGTAAAGTGACACTATTTTATTTCTCCTTCCACCAATGGAAAAGTGTGTGTCCACGAATGGTGTCTGGCATTGCTGAAAGAGTAAGACAACGAGA
>NZ_JACJPJ010000093.1:0-18031 GCF_014696015.1 Oculatella sp. FACHB-28
CGCTAAACGTTTCACGGTTGACCCCACACAAGCGCTTAAAGTGGCGCTTCGATAGATGCTCCAACTCGTTATATCGCATATCTGCTTCTGACATTAGCTTCTATTCAGAAGCTATCTTGCTTCGCTGCGATCCTCAACTGTCACACTCACTTTATATTCGTGCAGGAAGTCTAATGAAGCCAGAGATTAGCTGCATTCGGGCTGGATCTAAGCGCAGGGTTGCCAGCAAACGCAGACATTCGAGCTTAACTTTGGGGCGTTCTGCTTGAGGGATTCTCATTTTTGCCATGAGCGCACTAGCAACAGGATTAGGCTGGCGAACGAAGTCGCGCCAGTTCAAGCGATTAAGTTGAATGACTTCGTAGTTGAACTGCAACACCAGTTTGTTGGGGAATGTGACTTCAAAGCGATCGCCCTCTGCCCGGTACGGTTCATCAAACGAAAAGACGGCAATTGGGTAAATGGGCAAGCGATATTTCTGATAGAGTCTGGCGAAGTAGTTGAACATTCGCTGCCCGAAGTTTGATTCAGCGTAAGACTGATGCTCAGTGTGAATTAGAAAACAGGAGTCTTCTCCTCGAAAGTTGGCTTGGACGAGCAGGTCAGCTTCGTGGAGATCGCCCTCCGTCACATCAGTAAATACTTCCGTATTTAGAAAGGTGAGAGAATTCGGCTCCAGATAAGCCCTAACCTCTGGTAGAAATAGGTCGATGAATTCCACAAAAAAAGTAGAGAGCAATTCTTTGAATAAGCGATCATGATCAATCATGGTGGGGCGATCGCTCCAAACCAATTCATTCCTAAACCCGATTCATCATCCTATTGCAGTTTTCGGAGCTATTGGGCAATCATGAGTCAAATTTTTTTGGCGATCGCCTCCATTTTGGGTGGCACCTCAGTTGCGGCTGGGGCTTTTGCTTCCCATGCACTGAAAGAGAAACTGAACGATCGCGCCCTAGAAATCTTTGAGACTGGGGCACGTTACCAGATGTATCATGCGCTGGCGTTGCTATTGGTGACGCTGTTGCTGCTGCGGGCTGAGACAAATCAATCTCTTTTAACCGCATCGGGGATCGCTTTCGTCGTTGGAGTCGCAATTTTTTCAGGTAGCCTTTACGCCTTGAGCCTTTCTGGAATTAAATGGTTGGGGGCAATTACACCTTTAGGAGGCGTTGCCTTTCTAATCGGTTGGGGATGTTTGGCGATCGCATCTTGGGGATTGAAATAAGCATCGCCGCTCGTCATGCCAGTTGTGGTTCTGCCATATTCAAAGGAGCGATCGCACAACTTCTCGCCATCATTGGATGAGGGACTGCACTTAGGATGCATCTCTATTCAAATGTTATGGCTACTATTTGCTACGGCTACTGATTTATGCGTTTTGCGATCGCCTCTTTTACCTTTTTCGCCCTGTTTGCTGCAATTCCTGCTTCAGCGCTAACCCTTCAGCCACATAGTTCATCTCAACCCGGCCCGACGACTACCATAGTCCAGGCAGATCAATTAGATACCTGGGAGAACGCTCAACTGAGCTATGAGATTGACCTAGAAAGCCAGGTCTATCCAGGTACAGTTTGTCCGGTTTATCCCAGCAGAATGGCCGTTAGTCCTGATAGTCAAACGCTTGCGGTCAGCAGCATTAGTCGGGAGCGTTCCTGTAGCAATGACCCCAGTAGCACCCTGACGCTGTGGAATCTGCAAACGGGAGAAAAGACAGCCACGCTGGTTCAAGGTACTGCCGATGAATGGGTTTCTCCTAATGGTGACATTCAAGAACCAGGTTCGCTGGTCAATATTCATTTAATGGGAGATGTGGTTCACGCGATCACCTTTACACCCGATGGCGAAACTGTTGCGGCAGGTATGTCCGATCGCACTGTAAAGCTATGGAATGCCAGAACGGGTGAGGCAATTCGCACGTTGAGCGGACATCAGTATGCAGTTCATGCGATCGCCATTAGCCCCGACGGTCAAACCCTTGCCAGCGGCAGTTCTGACCTGACTGTGAAATTGTGGAACCTTAACACTGGTGAAGTGCGCCGCACCCTCAGCTTGGGAATGCAACCCGGACAAGACAAAATTCAAACGGTTGCTTTTAGCCCAGATGGACAAAGCCTCGTCAGCGTTCTCCATGACAGTAACGCTCTGCAACTGTGGAATATAGATGGACAACCGATTCGCCAGTTGTCTCAAAGCAGAACCGACACGGATAACGGTCGTCGCATCCCATTTGCTTTTCACCCTAGCGGAATTCGGCTTGCCTCTGGGTTGACGCAAATCATTGCTACTGTTGACCCTGATAACACCATCAAACTGTGGAATACCCGAACTGGTGCACGAGTCGTAACTCTCACCGGACACATAGGTGGTATCCGCTCGTTAACCTTTAGCCCGGATGGAAGAACTCTAGCAAGCTGGAGCGAAGACGGCACAGTAAAACTTTGGAGTATGCGATCGCTACAACTAGAACGCACAATGCCGATCAATCAAGGACTAACTACCGCACCGCCGCCGTTTGGCGATCGCCTCCTCTTTAGCCCTGACGGTCAAACCCTCGCCGCTGATGCCCTGGTTGCATCGACTGAGAATACTCCTTCCTACGACCTCTCGCCTTACAGCGTCAGACTGTTCAACATCACAACTGGAGAGAGCCAGCAGACTTTCCCAGATCTCTATTCAGGTGTTCCCTTTCACTTCACCGCTGATGGAGAGCGATTTATTGCGGTCGCTGGCTCAACAGTTCAAGTTTGGCAGCGATAGATAACGAGCCTTCCTTGGCAAGTCGTGAATTCCGCCATTGTTGGAGAGAAACTGATCGTTAGCAATCCCCATCAGAGAGTGCTAAATTCTGGAAGGAGAACTCAGATAGAGAAACTGAGAGACAGGCAATGGCAAAATTTGTTGTATTTGATGAAGAATCTCGGCAAGCGCTAGAACGAGGCGTAAATGCCCTTGCTGACGCGGTGCGAATCACGCTTGGACCTAAAGGTCGAAACGTCGTGCTAGAGAAGAAGTATGGCGCACCCCAGATTGTCAACGACGGCATCACGATCGCCAAGGAAATTGAATTAGAAGATCCGCTAGAAAACACGGGCGCTCAACTGATTCGCGAAGTTGCCTCTAAAACTAAGGATTTGGCGGGAGATGGTACAACCACCGCCACCGTTCTGGCTCAGGCAATGATTCGGGAAGGCTTGAAGAACGTTGCAGCAGGAACAAACCCGGTTAGCTTGCGACGCGGCATCGAGAAAACGATCGCCCAGATTGTTAGAGAAATTGAAGCAATTGCTAAGCCCATTGAAGGAAATGCGATCGCCCAGGTTGCTGCCGTATCTGCGGGCAGTGATGAAGAAGTCGGCGCGATGATTTCCGAAGCAATGGATAAAGTCGGCAGAGATGGCGTAATTACCGTCGAAGAATCTAAATCTCTAGCAACCGAACTGGAAACAGTTGAAGGGATGCAGATCGATCGGGGTTACATCTCACCCTACTTCGTAACCGATAGTGAGCGGATGATCTGCGAGCTTGAAAACGCTCGGATTCTGCTCACTGACAAGAAAATCAGCACCATTCAAGACCTGGTGCCCGTCCTTGAAAAAATTGCTCGTTCTGGTCAACCCCTGCTGATCATTGCAGAAGACGTAGATGGTGAAGCTCTGGCAACGCTAGTCGTCAACCGTTTGCGTGGAGTACTGAACGCTGTCGCGATCAAAGCACCTGGTTTTGGCGAACGTCGCAAAGCCATGCTGCAAGACATTGCCGTCCTCACCGGTGGACAAATGATCTCCGAGGAAATCGGCTTGAGCCTCGACACTGCCAGCCTTGACATGTTGGGAACTGCTCGTAAGCTGACGATTACCAAAGACAGCACTACGATCGTCGCTGAAGCTGCTAATAAAGCTGATCTAGACAAGCGCATCGCTCAAATTCGCCAGGAACTGGGTCGCACTGAATCTGACTACGACAAAGAAAAGCTGCAAGAGCGGTTGGCAAAACTGTCTGGTGGCGTTGCGGTAATCAAAGTTGGAGCTGCCACAGAAACTGAACTTAAAGATCGCAAACTGCGAATCGAAGACGCGCTCAACGCAACCAAAGCAGCCGTTGAAGAAGGCATCGTTCCGGGTGGTGGCACAACCCTGATTCACCTGGCTCAGAAAGTGCAGCAGGACTTCAGGAACAGCTTGAACGTTGAAGAAAGGATCGGGGCAGACATTGTAATCAAAGCCCTGGAAGCCCCACTGCGTCAAATTGCAGACAACGCTGGAGCCGAAGGTTCCGTAATTGTTGAGAAGGTCCGTGATTTGGATTTCAACGTTGGCTACAATGCTCTGACGGGCGAATTTGAAGACCTAGTTGCAGCCGGAATCATCGACCCCGCAAAGGTGGTACGTTCTGCTCTGCAAGATGCGGGTTCCGTTGCTGGCATGGTAATCACCACTGAAGCGCTCGTCGTCGAAAAGCCAGAACCTAAATCTGCGGCTCCTGCCGATGGTGGCATGGGCGGTATGGGTGGCATGGGCGGCATGGGCGGCATGGGTGGTATGGGTGGCATGGGTGGCATGGGTATGATGTAATGCTGCGTCCTCTCAAATAAGCCAACATATATTGAGGCGTGTCTTCGCTTACAGCGGGTTTCACTTGGATAAACCACAATCTTTTGTAAGGGCGAACGGCCGTTCGCCCCTACGATGTGGCTGACTCATCTGAAAACGGCTGTAATTGGGACACGCTTCAAAATAGTAAGCTCATGTAGAAACGGCATTACAACGTTTCTCTAAAACGAGGCTACAGATGGAAGGGCACCCCGCTGAGCGGGGTGCCCTTCCATCTGTAGCCTTAGTTTTTGGAATGGTATTACATACAAACGCAATAGCGGAAGACGATGGAGACAGCGATCGCAAATCCAACTCCTACAAAGAAGACGCTGTTAATCCCTCCGATCGCAAAGGCAACTCCCATCAGCACAGGGCCTAGCGTTTGACCAATGCCAAAAAAAGTACCATTGACCGACATTACAGTCGCCAAATACTGTCGGGGCGATAGCTCTGCCAGAAGTGTTTGAATACTGGGAAAACCAATACCCAAGCCAATGCCAAAGAGAGTCGTTGGAATCAGCAGCATCAAGAGATTAGTCATAAACGGAACGAGCAGCAGCGCCAGCCCATAAAACCCGAAGGAGATTCTGATCAGGGTTTGAGGTGAAAAGCGCCTTGCTAAATTGCCGATTTGAGAAGACGTAAGGGCGATCGCCACCGAAACGCTAGAGAGCATCAGCCCAATCGTAAAAGTAGAGGTCTGAAACGATTCCTCAATCAATTGCGGCAAGTAAGTGATGTAAGCACCATAGAGCAGCACAAAATTGGCAGTGCTGGCTAGAAATAACCCAAGAATCTGACGATTCTTTAGCACGGTCAAGGCATTTCTCAAATATTCGTGTAAATTTAACCGGGCTTTGGGTTCAGGATTATGCAGCGCAAACAGAACTAGCAGCCCTACTGGAATTGCTAAAATCGGCAGCGCAAACGGATAATACCAGCCCAGGCTAGCAAGCGCCCCACCGATAATGGGATAGCTAGCTGTACCCATGCTGGTGACGCTACCGTGATAGCCCAACGCTGTGATGCGCCTGTCTCCCGAATATAAGTCGCCAATTAGGGTAATACTGAGCGACAGTAACGATGCGGCTCCAACACCCTGAAGAAAGCGGAGAAATAGCAGCAGATTAAAGTCACGGGCAAAGGCACAGGCTGTCCCCGCAATGCCAAACAGCAGCAAAGACGGAACCAAAATTTTTCGCCTGCCAAACTGATCGGCTAGAAAGCCTAAAACCGGACCTAAAACTACTGTGGGAAAGGTAAAGACGGTGACTAGCAACCCAATGTTTTGGGGTGGCACCTCCAGCGCTTCAGCTAAGCGAGGAAACGTTGGCGTGACGCTAGAGACTCCCAGGATAGCAATCAGGGCGATCGCAAAAATGATTAAAAGATTTTGATCGCCGAGCAGCCCTTTTGGAGTTTGAGGAGTGTTGTCTGGAGCATTGTTTGCGGTAGGCTGCACAATTGAACTCCCTTTTAGGTAGGTCGGACAAGGATCAGGCAGAGTGCCATGACTCACTCATCTTAGAGTAATGACCTTGGAGAGTAGCGACTTTAAAGAAGCGATCGCTTCTGCTTCGCCCTCACTCCCCCTCATCCTCCAACGGCAGCGACTTATTTTTATTAGAATTTGGGGTTTGCTTACGCTTGGGCTTCATGTTGTTCAAAGACTCAGAAGCAGCCTGGTCTAGTAGTTTCCTGAGTTCGTAGTCGGGCAAGCTGACGGATGCAGAAGCTGCACGAGGGATTTCGTCTCGTTGGGAGGCAGTAGCTCCTTTAGGCTTATCTGTCCATCCGCACTTAATGCAAATCTGTCGTCCAGATGATTTCAGTGGCGGTCCAAGCCGACTGCTGCATTTTGGGCAGGTTTCCTGATGAGAAGGAGTCAAGCTAAAAGTTTGAGTCGGTTGAGGCGGTAAGGGCTCAACAGATATCGCCTCTGCAAAAGTCGCTTCTGAATCGAAAAAATGGGTTGGAGAAGCCTCCTGAGGTGAGGGCGATCGCTCACTCAGGAGGCGATCCACTTTCCCTGCAAATCTTTCATCCTACTACTGACCGATTCTAAGGCACTAATGCGGGTAACTAGCTCCGTTAAGTCCTCAACGGTGACAAATCGGGAAGAGGTAAGCTGATCAGGTTCCTCCTCCTCCTCCAGCAGACGTTGAAGTGCCGCCAAAATCACCTCATTGTGATCTTGACCCAATCGACTAGCACGCCGCTTGATTGCTTTTGCCAAACTCATGGGTAGCTGTATCTTGATGGCTACCTTCTGCTCAGAAATATTTTTGGGTGTGGATTGGTCAGAAGAACCCAGATTATTAGTCATGGAATTTGCAACACAGTCTTGGATTGACGACACATTCTTCTACCATAATGCAATCGTTTCAGATTAGATGATTGAGAAAAAGAGCGGGAATTGCCTCGTTTGCCTGCTCAAAAGCTGCAATACAATCGCTCAATCTGCAACACATCAAACTATTAATTAGCAATTTATCTAATCAAAGAAAAGTGCAAGTATTGCAGACAAATTAACTGAATGAGTTAGTAATATAGCCATTCAAACAACCATTGATTTTTTCATATTAGTTGACCCCAAAGCATAGATTAATCCACGATTTAGTTAAGCCGATTGTTACAAAAGACGAGACATCTAAAGAGCTTACAGTAAAAATCTTCTAAGTAAAAGCAAATTAAAAGCCTCTTTCCACAGGAGCAAAGAATCTTCTAAGCCTTGATAAGGCTGAATCGATGTTGATCAACCAGAGTTTTTCCTCATGCAAATTGTGCAACCAAGCTCCGTTAAGCAATGTAAATTTATGCTGGAAATTGCTTAACTATCTAAACAAGTGTGCAACCTTGCATTGCCTAATTCATTAATTCAAGCATCCGGATAGATTAGGAATTTCCCGAAAAGGTCATTAATCTTGTGCATTGATTTCTAACTTGTCTGAACGACTAGTTCGTTGTAAAAACCATTAACCGTCTTGAAGAATAAACAAAGTGTCAAATTTTTTAACTCGTGAAAATGGCGTCAATGAATGTTTCAACCCTTGACAAAAAGAATACGAAAAAGAGACAAACATTTCTTTGAAAATACAGACATTAGCAAATCTAACTGTTAATAATAAATAGTCACTCCAACTTGAGCAGCATTTGAGAAGGATGCATCACATACATGAAACTTTTTTGCAGCAGTTTCATGAAATGTTTCCAGGATGGGTTGATTGGGGTGCTGGCTATCGCGATCGCACTAGCAAATTGAGCTTTACGCACAGATTGAGATTAGTTCTCAACGTGTCATTTCAGCAATAACAATGATCGCTCACGAAGTTGGAAAACAGAAGATAAATAGTTACCTCAGCTGCAGCCCTTAAAGAAACAGGGTAGAAAGGTTTATTCAAGCGCCTCATTGCTTAGAGCATAGGCTCAACAATATTCGGTTCAGAAGCTGCAGAACCTTCTAATCCAACAATCTCCAACCTCAAGTAGAAATACACAAACAGGCACACAATCATGGCAATCAACACAGAGAAACTAGGGTACATCCTGCAAAATTTTGTATCCACTACGTCTGATGTTCAAGGGGCAGCAATTGTTACTCCTGATGGGCTACCTTTGGCTTCTAATTTGCCTGGTGGAATGGATGAAGAGCGAGTCTCGGCAATGTCTGCTGCAATGCTGTCTTTAGGCGAACGTATCGGTCAAGAATTAGCGAGGGGTGCAATTGATCGTCTGTATGTAGAGGGCAATGAAGGCATCAGCATTTTAACAAGTTGCGGGCAGGATGCAGTCTTCTTGGTACTAGCAGGAAAAGCTGCAAAACAGGGTGTATTGATGCTGGAAATCAAGCGTGCCCTTTCTGATCTCAAACATACTTTGTTCTAAAGGGTAAGGATATTAGAGAACTGAAAAGAACTGACTGATGTAGCTAGAAGCCTGGTTTGGCACACCTTTAGAAATTTAGGCAGGAACACAACAATGGCGATCAATACAGAAAGACTTGGGCTAATTCTTCAAAATTTTGTCTCTGCGACTTCTGATGTTCAGGGAGCAGCACTAGTCACACCCGATGGTTTACCTTTAGTCGCCAATTTGCCTGGTGCAATGGATGAGGAGCGAGTTTCGGCGATGTCTGCCGCGATGCTGTCTTTAGGCGAACGCATCGGTAAAGAACTGGCGCGAGGCACGATTGACCGACTTTACGTGGAAGGCGATGAAGGATTTAGCATTTTGACAAGCTGTGGGCAAGATGCCGTCTTTTTGGTGCTAGCAGGAAAGACGGCAAAACAGGGTGTGCTAATGCTGGAAATCAAACGCGCCGTTTCTGATTTAAGAAGTACATTATTCAACGTGGGTCAACCTCGACCCGAATCTTCGATTGGCATGATGTCTCGCGCTCGATCAGCTAGAGCTTAGACAATTCTTAGGAAAGAAATTACCGCATAACTGGCGATGCTTGGGTAAGGGCGAACGCCGTTCGCCCCTACAGAGGTAACTTTCTCAAAGTTGCAAGACTGGAATCTTTTTGTGGAGCAATACCATGAGACTCATGCGTTTAGTCGTAACGGGAACTGCGGGAGCGGGCAAGTCCACTTTTGTTCGCACGGTGAGCGACATTGAGGCGATCGACACCGATCGCGCTGCAACCGATGAAACAGCCCAAATCAAACAGAAAACAACAGTCGCCTTTGACTTTGGTCGGCTCTCGTTTGGACCCAGATTAGAAATTCACATTTATGGCACTCCGGGGCAATCACGCTTTAACTTCATGTGGGATATTTTGATTCAACGCGCCAATGCTTATGTGCTGCTGGTTGCGGCTCACCGGATTGATGAATTGGTAAAAGCACGTCAAATCATTGCGTTTATGAATGAACGGGTGCAGATCCCAATGGTGATTGGGCTGACCCATCGAGATTGTCCGGGGGCACGATCGCCAGAGGAAATTGCGATGCGGCTAGGCTACACCGATTTGAGCAACCTGCCGACAATCGTAACCGTTAACCCCAATGAGAAAAATTCGGTTTTAGAAACGCTCAACGTCATGTTGATGTCCTACCTGATGTCACAGCTTGCGCCGGATTTGAACACTGTTCCAACTCGGCAAAATTTTGGACAGGAGGAGTATCGACCCAAAGTTCAAATTGTGCGGTGATGGGAATGAAAACCTTGCGTTTGGTGGTGACAGGAACGGTGGGAGCGGGCAAATCCACCTTTGTGCAAACGGTGAGTGAGCTTGGCAGTGTAGAAACAGATGAAATTGCAACAGACGAAATCGCTGCGCTGAAGAAAACAACGACGGTAGCATTTGACTTTAATCGAATTCAGCTTAATTCTCAGGTCGCTTTGCACATCTACGGTACGCCAGGACAGGTGCGATTTGACTTTATGTGGGAGCTTTTGATTCAACGGGCAGAAGCTTACATCTTGCTGGTCGCAGCCCACCGTCGAGAAGACTTTCAGCCAACTCGTGAAATTATTGCATTTATGCAAAAACGGGTTGAGGTTCCGATGGTGATAGGACTGACACATACAGACTGTGCTGGGGCGTTAAGTTCGGAGGAGATACTCACAGGGTTGGGCTATGGTCGAAGCGATCGCCCGCCCGTGGTGGTCGTTAATCCACACCATCGGGCTTCAGTGTTTGCTGCACTGGCGACTTCGGCGGTGCTGTTGACTCCTCACTGGGCGGGGGAACAGTACGTCGGTTAGTGAAAATAAGTCAACAGGGTACGTAGAACGATGATGGGCGATGAGACACGAGCCTCAGCAAAGGCTGAACAGGAGTATGAACTGCATCATCACGACCCAAGAACAGGAACCTGGGGCGATCGCCATGAGATTCGCACATGTCTGCATACCCTCGGAGTAGAATCTGCCTCGCTGCATCAGCTTCCAACGGAGATTACCCACTTTACCGGGCGATCAGTTGAGTTAGAGCAGGCGATCGCGATTCTTCAAGCACAGGGTGAAGGCGATCCCACTCTGTTGACCGTATCCGGAACAGCGGGCGTAGGTAAGTCAGCCTTTGCAATTCATGTTGCTCATTGCATCAAGCACGACCTGTCAGAGATTCAGTTTTATGCAAATTTGCGTGGTACAGAAAATCAACCGCTAGAGCCGCAAGAGGTTTTAAGCAGTTTTTTACAAGCCTTGGGCGTGGGCTACCCGATGGCATCAGCAAGTCTGGCAGAGCAGCAGAGCATTTATCAACTGATGCTGTCTGGAAGACGGGTTTTGATGGTGCTGGATAACGCCCGTGATGCAGCCCAGGTGCAACCCTTGTTGCCCGATAGCCCAACCTGTACAGCAATTGTCACGAGTCGTCAGCGATTGGAACTGCCCGGAACCACGCTAGAGCTAGAACCTTTGCCCCCAGCGGAAGCACTCGAACTGCTGCAAAAAGTAGGGCATGTATCACCAGAACTAACCGCTGCCGAGCAGCTTGTTACGCTTTGCGGTCGGTTGCCTCTGGCACTCAAGATTACTGGTGGCACACTGTGCAACCAAGCTCAGCCACCTGAAAACTATGCAGATCGGCTAGCCGATGAACGCCAGAAACTAGAACAGCTACAGTCTAGCTACTTAGATGTTCGGGCTAGTTTTGCGGTCAGCTATGCCCAACAAGAAAAGGCGATCGCGCGTCTGCTGCGGCTGATTGGGCTGTTGGTGCGCCCCAACCTAACCGCCGCAATTGTGGCCGCGTTGCTGAAATGCGACCTGGAAGCCGCAAACAAAATTCTATCTGCGCTGGTGAGATCAGGGTTGCTGGAGCCTGCCGAGCCGGGCTGCTTTCGGCTGCATGATCTGATTCGCCTATTTGCTAAAGAACAACTTGCCAGAGGCGAATCGGCTGAAATGCGGCGAATCGTTCGCTTAAGAGCAAGCTACTGGTACTGCGAGACAGCTGGATTGCTGGCGTTGGCATTTGACTTGACAGACGAATCCCTTGTCCCGCTGGAGAAGCAAGCATTTAGCCAGGGAGATGATGAGTTACTTAGAACGGTATTGAGTTGGTTTGACCGGGAGAAGCTCAACCTGTTGGCAGCGTTAGAGTGGGCTAACCAAACGCAGGCATGGGAAACTGTGGTGAAATTGGTGCAGAGCTTGACGCGCTGGTTTGAGCTGCGACATGACTGGAAAAACTGGGAGCAAACCCATCGACTGGCGCTAGAGGCAAGCCGCAAGCTGAGCGATCGCCCTGCAGAAGCTCAAATCCTCAACAGTCTAGGCAATGCTTACTTTCGCCAAGACCATCGCAAAAAAGCCAGAGAACATTACGAAAAAAGCCTCAGCCTGCTTAGAGAATTGGGCGATCGCTATCAAGAATCTCAAACGCTGACCAATCTTGGACTCCTTTATAAACGAGAAGGCGATGACGAAAAAGCGATCGCCCTCTGGCAAACCGCCCTCAAAGGGTTTCCTACAAATTCGGCTGCTGCCCGTCAATTAGAGTTTTGGTTGCAGTCGTCTCAGAAAATTGCTCTCGATGAGATGCAGCCAGATATGGAAGTGGGCGATCGTTCCCCTCGTCTTGCAATCCAACAGATTATTGCTGGATGTGCGATAGGAGCGATCGCCCTGCTCGTAGTTCTCGTTCTCCTGATCAGAGGAATTTGACGTAAGGAAGTAACCACCAATTCCAAAAATTAGGGTTACAGATGGAAGGGCACCCCGCTTCGCGGGGTGCCCTTCCATCTGTAACCTCTTTTTAGAGAAACGTTATAACTGCCGATCAAGCAGTACTAGCTAATTCTCAATAGCTCCACGTCAAAGATCAGCGTGGCATTGGGGGGAATCACACCACCCGCACCACGAGCACCGTATCCCAACTCAGGCGGAATGATCAGTTGACGGCGGCCGCCTACTTTCATCGTGCTGATGCCTTCATCCCAGCCGCGAATCACTCGACCCGCGCCCAAAGGAAAGGAAAAGGGTTGGTTGCGATCGCGAGAGCTATCAAACTTAGTGCCGTTCTGCAGCGTTCCAGTGTAGTGAACGACTACTGTTTGTCCTGCTTGCGGGGTGGCACCTGTGCCTTCTTCGATATCGATATACTGCAAGCCAGATGGGGTAGTGATAATATTCTCAGCGTTTTCAGGCATAGGTTCAGTAGCATCAGGGGTTAACAGATCAGAAGCTTGCGCGATTTCGGGTGCTTGCGCAATTGCTTGGGCAAAGATTTGGGCAGGGCTTTGAGCAGGAGTTGCCGGAGCTTCTAGGGTGGGGGGCTGAGACTCAGCAGCGATCGCCTCCTTTGTCCCAGTAAATTGAGCCACCACCAGAAACACAAAACAAACCGCCATGACTCCCAAGCTGATCAAAATTTCCCGCACAATTCAGTCCTCCTGTGTTCGACAGTGGATTCATGACAATCAGTCAAATTTCGGCAATCACCGAATTGAATCCGCTTCCCAGTTTAATACTTCAGGTCAGCTAGAAGCCTAGCTGAAGCTAGCGCCAAAGTTTATTTTCCAGATCGCGCACCTGCCGCTCCAGGCGATCGAGCCGCCCACGCAGCTCATCCATCTCGTTTTGGCGCGGCACTCCCAAATCTTGCAAAACGTGTCGCAACTGACGATGCATCTGCGACTCAAAATTGCTTTGCTCAGATTTAAGCTGTTGCAACAGGTCGTTGACAAAGCTGTTAGCCTGCTCAGGGTCTAGCTTACCGTCTTTGACCCACTGGTCGCTCACTTCTCGCAGCTTTTCCGTAACTAGAGAAGTTGTGCCAATGCCGATCATCAATATCTGCTTAAGAAAGTTGTTATTATCCATGCCGTGTTCCTATGTCTGTGCTAAGGGAGGCTAGGTCAAGCAAAGGAAATGACTAAAATCTGACTGATTCCAGCCTACAGTAGACTGCTTCACAAACAGAACAAGGCTGAAAGATTAGATTTGCACCTTTGCTGAAGGCCTGACTCGTGATATCTCTTGCAAGGGATCTGAGTCTATTGTGGCAAATTTAGCACTGAAGCCGCTCTCCAAATGGGCCGGGTTATCCGTACATTGTTTCATTTTGGGATGAATTTGTGCGTCATACAAATTCTCCCTAAGTTAGCAACGCCGTTAGGTTTATGGTTTCTGTTGAGGTTGAAAAGATGGTAATTGAATGGCTCAAGTTCAATGTCACGCCAGAACTGCGGGAGCAGTTCGTGCAAAAGGATGAGGAAATCTGGACGGCTGCCCTTTCGACTTACCCTGGCTTTCTCGGCAAAGAGGTGTGGATCAGTCCAGACAACTTAGCAGAGGTGATTATTATTGTGCGCTGGTCTAGCTTTGAGGAATGGCAATCCATTTCCCCAGAGGAACTTGAACAGATCGAAGCCCGTTTCAACGCCGCCATCGGAGAAGATACCCATGAAATTGTGGAATCCGCAGGTTACCAAGTGCGTAAATTTCAGCGGTCGTGATTGTTTACTGCTGAGGAAAAAACTCAGGTGATCTTTAAGCAAGCAGGTACCGTATAGCCAGCAATGCTCTAGTAGGGGTGAACAATCGTTTGCCCCTACAGGGGTAAAGCTTCTCACGTTTAGCCGTCGTTGAGCGATCGCCTCAATATTTGAATAGAGGCTGCATATTGATTGGGTGTTCCTTGAATCTCTGTAATTAGTAGCGAACCTTGCCAATCTCTGCCTTCCTCATCCTGATAGCTCCAGCGGGAAAGCCCTCTTTCGGATGCCTCAATCTGCCTCCAGCCTGCCTGCTGAAGCTGGCTGGCATAGTGGTTGATTAACGCTTCAGCATCTAAATCAGTTTCAATCACAGCATCTGCACTCGCATCCCCGTTGCCACTGCTGCTGCCACTACCTTGGACTACAGCATTAGTGGGAGGGAGCAAAGCGGGCAAAGGTGCCTCTACTATACCTAAAGAGCAGTTAAACCCAGATGAAGGCTCAGACTCAAATCCGCCGGCAATCAATGAAAGCTGTACCGTTGTTGCAGACGAATCAGGTGAAGGTTGGGCTGAAACATTCAGCAGAGCGGCTTGAGAGGTAGAGCAAAACTGACGAGGCAGTTCTCTAGATGCTAAATCGTTAATATGAGCTTCACTGAGTCGAACAATAAAACCTTTCGGGGATGCGTGAGGTTCTTGCAATTGCCATCCAGTATCGAGCAACTGTTGCTGAAAGAAAGAGTAGACTTCTTCTGATGACTGAGCAGTTCGCAACATAATCTCTGTGAAGCCATAGCTCCGCACAATTGAGCCAATAATTTGTGCTTCTTCGGGCAGCGGAAAGTCGGCAGGTAGCGGGTCAGGAAGCTGTCCCACCAGAATTTGAACGTTTTCTTCCCCCTCAGATGCATATCTTAGTCTCAGCATTTCTCTCAGCAGGGCTGCTTCGTTTTCTGGAGTCAGTTGAGCTGAAGCTGTCCCTAGTGGCAAAGTAAGGCTGATTGAGATGAGTGCTGGCAGAAGACGGAAGGAAACCATAGATACCTCTTGAATCTCAACTGCGCGATCGCCCTTTTCCTGCTGCTACATTGGCACTTTAAGTTGTGATACTCCTCACCCACCTGAGTGAACCAGTTGGAGGATGACAATTTGGGGAATGAGCAACTATCCTCAGGCGAGATTAGTCATACCAATTTGATTTGAAAAGGATGCAGATGCCCGCAGGGGCGAATGGCCATTCGCCCTTACAAGGAGTTGATATGTCGTGAAATCTATTTAAATCGGTATCAGATTCTTTAGAGAAGCGCTTCAAAAATCCTCAGTTTCAGTCGATAAAGAAGTAGCGCGATCGCAACAGCTTCAACAACATCAACAACGCCTCTGGTGGTGCTATGCAAGCAATAGACAGAATATGGCAAGCTCTGCCGATTAACGCTGTCTTAGCTCGAATCAAAACCTTTACGTCCGTTTCGGAATCCGCTGACTACACCGCTTGGCGACAAAAGTTCTTTCGCGATCGCCTGTTTCTAGCAACCTGGGCAGGGCTGCTGTGGACTCTAGTTCAACTGCCCCTATCATCCATTTATTTTTACCTCTACAACCCAAGCCTTGCCGATACAGTCTTGCTCTGCAACGCTGCCGCATTGATTTGTGTCGTAGTTAATTTGCTCTTACAAAGAACTCGAATAAAGTACGCCAATCCAGATCTCCTACTTTTGGGATTGTATGGGTCTTTAATTGGATTTGCTCTGATTGAGCGTGCTATCCTTAGCCAAAACTTACCGGATGGGCAGTTTCATCTAGATGTGTCGCTGTTCACGCTGGTATTTCTGACGCTGGTTGCTCTAATTCCAGTGCGGTGGAAGCTTCATGCACTCGCTCAACTAGGGGCACTGGGGTTTCATTTTGGGCTAAAAGCGGCTCTGGATTTAGACTTAGATCTACCCCTAATTCAACAGGGCTGGGCGGTTTTGTTTCAGCTGTGGATCTGCTTCATCTGCAACTTGGGAGTTTATTTATATGAGCATTTGAAGCGGGCTGAAGTAGAGTCACGGCGGCAGCTTCAATCTTTCGTTCAAACTGTCTCTGAAGATTTGCGAACCCCAGTACTGGGCAGCTTGAAGGACTTAAGAGATCTGCTGGATCAGTCAAAGGAGCAGGTGTCCGTTTCACGCTTACGGCTGGAAGTCATGTTAGCAAGTAGCGATCGCCAACTTGATCTGGTGAACTCACTTCTAGACAAAGCTAGAAGCTCAAATCGTTTAATCCAAGCCCAGCGAAATCGCATTCCTGTAAATGGACTACTGACTGGATTGATTAACGTTGGGCTAAAGCGAGTCAAAAAAGCCAGCAAAGCGCTTGGCTTAAAGGAACTTGCACCCAGTACCGCCATTCAAACAAATACCTCCGCAATCGATTACGAGGTCTGGCGCTATCAATTTCTAATTGAGCGGTTGCGTCTCGTTTGGTGGATTGCTTTTGGTTGCACCGCAACATTGTTTGTTCCAGACGTGTTTGCCGCTCAGAATGGTTCAGACAGAGGCTACTGGCTATACACCTATGCTGCAATTTTGCTGTATTTGGCGGCGTGGTCTATTCTCTATCGGAGTCAATTCGGTCGCGCTCGTCCAGCGTTATTGTTTGTTAGCTTTGCTTGCTCCATTCCTCTCATTTCACAACTCTTTGTGGCGATCGCCGGATGGGTAGGGCCAGACATGGGGGTTTGGACAATTATGTTTTTGATGATGGCGACGTTGATTCCCGTAGGGTGGCGACTCCATGTTGCTTCACAAATTGGTGTACTCATAGGTTACTCATGCCTCAATCTGGCATTTGGTCTAAACTTCCACCTGAACCCGCTGCACTGGATTGAAATAGGCTGGTATCTGTTCTGGATTTATGGCATTTGTGATATCACCGTTTATACCTACGAACGCCTCCAGCAAAATGAGTTTGACTCACGCCGCCAGTTGAGAATTTTCCTTCACTCGGTTGCTCATGATCTCAAAACACCAGTGCTGGGAGCGTCACTGGTGCTGCAAAATTTACTCAACCGACCGGGCGAAACACTACAGGTTCCTCGGTATGTGATAGAGCGAATGGTGCAAGGGGGCGATCGCCAGCTTCACTTAATTAACTCCTTATTAGAAGCGCACATCAGTCCTACTCAAGGTGTCACTTGCCAATTTGAACCTACCTCCCTTAGAGCTTTTACCCAAGCTGTAATTGCCGATGTAGAACCCCTGCTCAACCGCAACCAGGCAGTTTTGGCGAATTTTATTCCGGCTGATTTGCCGCCCGTTCACGCTGACCCACTTCAACTGTGGAGAGTGTTTGAAAACCTGGTGACGAATGCGCTGAAATATAACCCACCTGGAATAAAGCTGACGCTAAAGGCGATCGTTGAAGCGGGAATGGTGCGCTGTAGCGTGCAGGATAATGGCGTTGGTATCAGTCCAGACCTGTGTAAACAGATTTTTGATCTGTATAGCCGAGGTTCTCATGTGAGGCGATCGCCTGGACTAGGCTTGGGACTGTACCTCTGCCAGCAAATCATCACCGCTCACGGTGGCAAAATTGGCGTAATTAGCAGTCCTGGTGCTGGCTCAACCTTCTGGTTTACGCTCCCACTAGCTCAGTCTCAACCTATCAAAAACCCCATCCATAAACTAGTGCGCTGAAACTTTTCAACAGGTCAATCCCCCTTCGCAGTAGGGAGCAGGGTAGTTAAAAAATGTCTCTAAAGCTTAAACTAGCCGATGTAAAACCTACTACAGTAACACCCTCTTCTCACTCCCCTCTCCGTGAGTTGAGTATTAAATATGTCAACTTCCCGGACTGTTCTAGTCATTACCGACGTACTCGACGGTAGCCACGATTACGAGCATCAGCTACAGCAAGATAAAATTTTGCGGCGTTGCTGAAACCGTAATGGTTAAGTAGGTAGAGGAATAGCTCGATACTTCAAATAGTGAAGCAGCAAACGGAGTGAACATTTCAACATCTCAAGGGATTTGGAGTAGCACAAGGTTTTACGGTG